>DATFXA010000193.1:0-3263 GCA_035258645.1 Gaiellaceae bacterium | reverse complement strand
CCGGCACGAACACAAGGAGCTCGACGATCTCCCTGCGGCGATCGACCGTTCGCTTGTGCGCGAAAGCGGCGGCCGCGATCAGCAGTCCGGCGAGCACGCGGCTCCAGATCAGGGCCCACTGCTCGCGCCGGTGCGGGGCCGCATTGGCGAGGATCGGCGCGATCCCGAAGAAGAAGGTCGAGCCGGCGGCCAGTGAAAACCCTGCGCAGAGCAGCCAGTCGAGCCGCCGCCCGTCGACCGAGAAGCGAACGCCCGCCAGCACCGCCACGAGCGCGCCTGCAAGCGCGACCATCGTGTTCAGCACGAGCCGCACCTGTGGGAGCTCGAAGCTCGGGCGCAGGCCCGGATACGTAACGAATAGCGCGAGCAGCGCCGCGAGCAGGCCGAAGAGCAAAACCTCGCCCCAGAGCCACGACTGGTAGGCGTTTTCCTCTTTCCGCATCTCCCTCTATTCGGCAGAACCGATCTGACCGATAAGGGTCGGGAAGGCATGGCGACCCGCGTCCTCATCGTCGATGACCATCCGCTCACGCGCGGCGCGCTGACGGCACTTCTGGAGCAGAACGGCTTCAACGTCGCGGGCGAGGCGGCCAGCGGTGAGGACGCGATCGAGGTCGCCCGCGAACTGCAGCCCGATTTGATCCTGCTCGATCTGTCGATGCCCGGGATCGGCGGGCTGGGCGCCCTGCCGCTTCTGCGCGACGCCGTGCCCGGTTGCGAAGTCGTGATGCTGACAGCTTCGGTCGCCGAGGAGAACCTGCTCGCCGCGATCCGCGCGGGAGCGGCCGGTTATCTGCTGAAGACCGAGCCGCCCGAGCGGATCGTCGAGTTCCTCCGCGGCGCCGCCGAAGGCGAAGCAGCGCTCTCCGGTTCGGTCGCGCGCCGCTTGCTCGAGCAGGTGCGCGACGGCCGTGGCGGCGATTCCTGGGTGCCGGACTCGATCGCCCGCACTCTCAGCGCTCGGGAGGTCGAGGTACTGCTGCTGCTCGACGACCACCTGAGCACCGACCAGATCGCGGCCCGTCTGTTCATCTCGGAGCACACCGTCCGCTCACACGTGAAGAGCCTGCTGCGGAAGCTGGGCGTGTCGTCCCGGCGCCAGGCACTCGAAGCACTGGGCGCAGCGCGGACCTAGCGCGTATCCCCCAGAGCGGGGGATACGAAATCACCCACAAGTGGTGGCCCGTGGGCGGCGAGCGAGTTGCGCTGTCGGCCGATACCGGAGCTGACGCCCCCTCCTCGAGTGTGGTCAGCGGAGCGCGGTGGCAACGTGCTTCATCGATCGGACGGCCGGCTGAAACAGCCGGCCGTCGTCATTCCGAGAACCCTGTCAGCGTTGTTCCCACCAGGCCTGGCAAGGTCGCGATGTTGTAACCGCCCTCGAGCACTGCGGCCACCCGTGGGGCGAGTGTTGTAGCTCGCTCCGCCATCCACCCGAAAGCGCTTTCAGTGAGCTGGATGTCCGCGAGCGGATCTGCGGCATGAGCGTCGAAGCCGGCGGAGACGAGGACGAGCTCGGGAGAGAACGCGTGGATGGCGGGCTCGACCACGCCCACGAACGCGCGCTCGCACTCGGCGTCGCCGGAGAACGCTGCCAGCGGCACGTTCACGGTGGTCTCGTTGCCTTCGCCCGGTCCGCCGCTGCCCGGGTAGAGCGGCCACTGGTGCACCGACACGAACAAAACACTCGGCTCCTCCCAAAACATTGCCTGGGTGCCGTTGCCGTGATGGACGTCCCAGTCGAGGATCGCGATGCGCTCAATCCCGAGCTCGGCCTGCGCGTGACGCGCCGCGATCGCGACGTTGTTGAAGATGCAGAAGCCCATCGCACGCTCGGGGAGAGCGTGATGGCCGGGCGGCCGGACTAGGGCGAAGCCGTTCCGCTCGACCGCCTCGATCGCCGCGCCCGCGGCGAGCAGCGCCGCCTCGAAGGTCGTCTCCGATGCGAAGGTATCGGCGTCGAGCCACGTCGGCTCGGCGATCGCTCGGATCCGTTCGAGGTACTCCTTGGAGTGGCAGCGGAGCACCGACTCGATCGGCGCCGGCTCGACCGTGTCGTACTCGAAAGCCGCCAGGAGGACTGCCAGTCGCTCCGGCGACTCGTAATGACCCTGGATCGGATGCAGCTGCGCGAACGCGGGATGGCTCAGGACGTCGATCGGCCCGGCGCCTCCGTCACTTGGCGCGGGCGCCAACGCGCTCCGCTACCGCGTTCATGCCCCAGCTGCCGAGGAGGGAGGACGCCTCCGCCCAAGTTGGTGTCTGGTCTTCGAGGGGAGGGAGGGGGGCGGAGGCGTCTAGCGACGCGATTCGACGGTAGAGACGCAATTCCTCCGCGATGGCCGAGAAGCGCCCGGCGGCAATCGCCTCTTCGAGCGAGCCGTACTGGTGGAGGAGATCGGCTGCCTTCTTCGGGCCGAACCCGGGAGCCCCGGGAATGCGGTCAGAGGGGTCGCCCCGCAAGGCGATGAAGTCGACCACCTGATCCGGCTCGACGTCGTAGCGCTCACGCACCTCCGCCGGGCCGATCCGGGTGAGCTCGCTGACGCCGCGAACCGGCTGGATGATCGTCGTCCGGTCGCTTGCGAGCTGAAAGCTGTCGCGGTCGGAAGTGACCACGACGGCCGTCCCGCGTCGTTTCTCCTCCGAGGCGACCGCGGCGGCCAGAAAGTCGTCCGCCTCGTAACCCGGCGCCTTCGCGGAGGCGAAACCGAAAGCGTCCACGAGCTGCGGGAGCAGGGCGAGCTGCTCGAGCAGCTCGTCGTCGAACTCCCGTCCGCTCTGGTAGGCCGAAAGCGCCTCGTGCCGGTACGTCGGGACCTCGAGCGTATCCCAGCCGACGACCACGGCCCGCGGCTGCTCGGCGTCCCAGAGGCGCAAGAGGAAGTTCGTGAAGCCGACGAGTGCGTTCGACGGCCGGCCCTCCGCTCGTCGGATCGTCTTCGGCAGTGCGTGGTATGCGCGGTGGGCGAGCGAGTCGCCGTCGATCACCAGCAGAGGGCGCTTCAAAGCGACGCCTCGAGCTCGTGGATCGCGCCCATCAGCCGCTCGGTCGCTTCGCGCGAAGCGGGGCCGATCTCGCGATCCCGGAGATCGTCGAGCGGTATCGGTGGGCCGTAGGCGACCCGAAGCGGGCCGAGCCGGCTCAGGCGATCGGTCCCCTTGATCGCCGCCGGCACGAGCGGCGAGCCGGCGGCCAGCGCGATCCGCGCCGCACCTGTGTGAGCACGGGCCTCGTGCTTCTTCCGCAGCCCTTTCTTCCG
>DATFXA010000192.1:0-2662 GCA_035258645.1 Gaiellaceae bacterium | reverse complement strand
CCGTCCCCGGACCTGTCGCCGGTCGACGCGATCGAGCACGTCGTCGCCTCGGCCGAAGAGAAGCGAGAGCGCCGCCGGCAGCGGCGTCGCGCGCGTCCGCATGGCAGAACCCGCTAGGCGAATCGGAGCAGCGGTCCAGCGGCTCCGGCGCGAGGAGGCCAGGGATCTCGCCGACGACTTCATGGCGCTGTGGCGCGGGGACGCGACGGTCGGCGACCGGGTCGCCGCCAGGCTGACGACGCTTTTCCGCGAGGTGGGGCTCGTGACACGCGACGAGCTCGACGAGGCCGAGCTCAAGATCGCCCAGCTCGAGCACCGGTTGCAGTTGCTCGAGAACGACCGGCCGCCGCTTTCGCCGCCGATTCCGTGAGCGCGCCGCTGACGCGGCTCGGCGTGCCCAAGCTTTGGCACGAGGACCGGGCACGGCTGTGGCGGTTCGCGCGGAGCATTGTCTCGCCGATCACGCTCCTGCTCGCGCCGACCGCGGCCTATGGCGTCGAGCGGATCCCGCGCGACCGCGGCTGCGTCCTCGCGGCGAATCATTTCTCAGGGATCGACCACCCTTTGATAGGAACCTTCGTCCCCGGCATCACCTACTTCCTCGCCAAGTCGGAGCTGTTCGAGATCCCGGTGCTCGGGGAGGCGCTCGACTGGATGGGCGTGATCTCGATCCGGCGCGGCGAAAGCGACCGCGATGCACTCCGGATCGCACGCCGCCACCTGCGTGAGGGCGACGTCGTCTGCGTCCACATCGAGGGTACGCGACAGCGGCTCGGGTATCCGGGGCCGATCCATCCGGGCGGTCTGATGATCGCGATGCAGGAAGGTGCGCCAGTCGTTCCGCTCGGGCTCGACACCTTCGGCTGGTCGCCGGCGAACCGCCGCCTCTGTGCTCTCGTGTTCGGGGAGCCGATCGAGCTCGACCACCTCCCGCGCAAGCGTGCGGGCTACGAGGAGGCGGGCGAGCTCGTGCGGGGCGAGATCGTGCGCCTCTGGCGACAGGCTGTGGAGGCCGCCGCGGTCGGACTGCCGCCCGAGCTGCCGGACGGGACGCGGCGCGACGACCCCGTCTGAGAGCACTTTCTTAGACTGACCGCATGGCCCGTACGACCACTCGGAACATCGGTCGGCTCTCTGAGATCGTGCAGGTCGCGGTCAAACACGGCTTCGGTTACTTCTTCGAGCGCCATCGCCTGACCGACCTCTTTCCCTGGATCAGCCGCGATGGCACCGAGGCGCCCTCGGACCGCGGGCGGCGTCTGCGGGAGATGCTGGACGAGCTTGGCCCGACCTTCGTCAAGTTCGGCCAGCTCCTCTCGACCAGGCCGGACATCGTCCCGCCGGACATCCTCGTCGAGCTCCAGAGGCTGCAGGACGATGTCAGCCCGATTCCCTTCGAAGACGTCCGCCGGGTGATTCAGGAGGAGCTCGGCCTGACGATCGAACAGGCGTTCCTCGAGTTCGACGAGCAGCCGACGGCTGCCGCCTCGATTGGCCAGGTCCACCATGCGCTGCTGCCGAACGGCGAGCGAGTGGCGGTCAAGGTGCAACGCCCGAACGCGCCGCGCCAGATCGAATCGGACATCGCGCTGCTCTACCAGGCCGCCCGCCTCGCGAAGGAGCGAGTGCGGGCGCTCGACTTCATCGACGCCGAGCAGGTGGTCGACGAGTTCGCGCGCTCGATCCGGAGCGAGCTCGACTACCGCGCGGAGGCGCGGAACGCGGAGATCTTCCGCCGCAACTTCGCCGGGCAGCCTGACGTGAGGATCCCGCGTGTCTTTTGGACCTATACCCGGCGGCGTCTACTCGTGCTCGAGCTGCTCGAGGGGACGGAGCTGGCAGACATCGAGTTTGCGGCGCTGAGCCACGCCGAGCGGCGCGACCTCGCCTACCTGGTCGCGCAGACGTGGATGACGATGATCTTCCGCCACGGGTTCTTCCACGGCGACCCGCACCCGGCAAACATCTTCGTCATGGACGGCGGGACAGCGATCGGGCTGGTCGACTTCGGCCAGGTCGGAAAGCTCACCGACGACGACATGTCGCGGCTGACCGGGCTTTTCATCGACGCCGCGAACGAGCGCATCGAGGGGCTGCCGCGCCGGCTGGCCGAGCTCGGCGTCCGCTTCCCGCGCGAGCGAGAAGAGGAGTTCGCGGACGAGCTTCGCGACATCTACTACCGCTACTACGGTGTCAGCCTCTCCGAGATCGACCCGCTGCAGGTGATCCGCGAGGCGTTCGAGCTCATCTACCGGCTGAACCTGCGGCTGCCGACCCGCTTCGTGATGCTTGACAAGGCGATCGCGACGCTCGCGTCGGTCGGCATCGAGCTCTACCCCGACTTCAATGTCTTCGAGGTCGCAAAGCCGTACGCGCGGAACCTGATGATCGAGCGCTTTTCGCCGGAGCGGATGCTCGCGCGCGCGGAGAAGGAGTCCCGGGAGCTCTTGCGGATCGCGACGACCCTGCCCTACCAGCTGCATGACGTGCTCGAGGAGCTGCGGGACGGACAGGTCGACGTCGGCTTCGTGCACAAGGGCCTCGACGAGTTCATGCACAAGGTCGATGTCGCCTTCAACCGCCTCGTCGTCGCGCTGATCGTGGTCGGGGGCCTGATCGGCTCGAGTCTGATCGGGATCTTCGCCAAGCACGGGCCGTTCGT
>DATFXA010000191.1:0-3926 GCA_035258645.1 Gaiellaceae bacterium | reverse complement strand
TCGGCCGCTCGCTGCGCCTCTCCGGCGTGCGGGCGTTCGACCGCCAGTGGGACGTGCGCGTCGAGGACGCGCACGTCACGGTGGAAGAGGCGTAGGCGGGGCGCCGAGGCGGGGGAACTTCGTAACAGTCTGTTACTTGGATATTCGCGGCGAGCTAAGCGTTTTTGACCCGTAACGGTCTCCGTCGACCGTGTCTTTCTTTGCAACAGACTGTTACTTGACCTGGGACAAGCGCCGACGCTTCATCATGGAGGGACTCGAATGAGAATCGCGATCCTCAGCCCGGCCTGGTTTGCCGTTCCGCCTAGCGGTTACGGAGGGATCGAATGGATCGTCTCGCTGCTTGCCGACGGGCTTGTCGACGCGGGCCACGAGGTGACGCTCTTCGCCTCCGGCGACTCGCACACGAAGGCCCGCCTGTCCTGCGTCTTCGACCAGGCGCCGAGCGAGCACATCGGCAGGTCGCTGCCGGAGCTCCACCATGCGCTCGACTGCTTCTGCCAGGGCGACGAGTTCGAGGTGATCAACGACCACTCCGGACCGCTTGCGATCGCGCTCGGCGGTCTCGTCGAGACACCGGTCCTGCATACCGTGCACGGGCCGCTGGACGGCGAACCGGGGGTCGTCTACCAGGGGCTCGGCCAGCTGGCCCCCGGCGTCGGCCTGATCTCGATCTCGCTCAACCAGCGCAAGCCGATGCCGGAGCTCAACTGGGCCGGAAACTGCCCGAACGCGCTCGACCTCCAGCTCTACCCCTGCCATCCGCACCGGGGCGAGTTCCTGCTCTTCCTCGGTCGGATGAGCCCGGACAAGGGCGCCCACCGGGCGATCTGGGTTGCAAAGGAGACCGGCCTACCGCTGAAGCTCGCGGGGAAGAAGCAGGATCTCAAGGAGCAGCACTACTTCCACGAGTTCGTCGAGCCCCACCTCGACGACCAGATCGAGTACCTCGGCGAGGTGACGCACGGCGAGAAGGTCGAGCTGCTCCAGAACGCGCGCTCGACGCTGTTTCCGATCGAGTGGGAGGAGCCCTTCGGCCTGGTGATGATCGAGTCAATGGCCTGTGGGACGCCCGTCATCGCGACCCGCCACGGCGCGGTGCCCGAGGTGATCGAGGACGGCGTCAGCGGCATCATCGTCGACGACTACCGGCAGATGCCGGCCGCGCTGGAGCGCGCCGACCAGCTCGATCCGCTCGAGCTTCGGCGGTATGTCGAGGATCGCTACGCGCCCGAGCGCATGGTCGAGGACTACCTGCGGGCCTACGAGGAGGCGGCCGCTCGCGCCTCGGCCTCCGTGTAGCGGAGGGCTAGCTCACTCGACCGAGCAGGCGCCGTCGCCCTCGGCGACGCCCGGAAGCTTGTCCAGAATCTCGGCGATCGACTCGAGCTCCTCCTGCTCGAAGTGCTCCTCGAGCAACTCGCGGATCGAGGCCCGATGGGCGACCGCCGCTGCCTGGAGCTTCTCTCGGCCGGCGGGCGTCAGCTGCGCGTAGGTGACGCGGAGGTCGGTCACGCAGGTGGCGCGCTCGACGAGCCCGGCATCCTCGAGGCCGCGGAGCAGGCGGGTGATGCCCGACGGGGTCAGCAAAAGGCTTCTCGCGAGCTCGACGCGCTTCATCCGCCCATCTTCCGCCTGAGCGAGGACCAGCAGGGCCTCGAAGTCGTTGATCGTCAGGCCGTGGGATTCCTGCAGCTCGGCGCTGAGCTCTCGCGTCGTCAATACGTAGGCGCGGACGAGCCTCGTCCAGGCCCGGACGGCCGGCTGAACTGCTTGCTCTGTCAAAATTTGCGTCATCAAGGAATAATGCTACAGTTGTTTGCGTACTCAATAGTACACCACGCAATGAAAGGAGCAGAGAACGCCATGAACAGCGCGATTCTGACGATTGCCCCGGCCGGTACCTGGAATCTCGATTCGATTCACTCGCGAGTCGACTTCGAGGTTTCGTACCTCGCAGGGACGTTCAAGGGGCACTTCAACGAGATCGGCGCCCAGCTGACAGTCGACGGCGACCGCGCGTCCCTCGAGGGCACGACCAACGTCGCGAGCATCGACGTGAACGAGGAGAACCTCACCGCGCACCTTCAGTCGCCCGACTTCTTCGATGTCGAGCGCTACCCCGAGCTGCGCTTCACGGCCGAGGACATCAGTCTCGACGGTGACGGCCAGGTCGCCGTCCGCGGTGAGCTGACGATCAAGGGCATCACCAAGCAGGTCACGGTGGTTGGAGAGGTGACCGCACCGATCACCGATCCCTACGGGACCGAGCGGATCGGGCTCAACCTGAGCACCACGATCGACCGCACCACCTTCGGGATCAACTGGAACAACCCCCTCCCGAGCGGCGAGCCGTCGCTGGCGAACGACGTCACCGTCATCGCCGAGCTGCAGTTCGTCAAGTCCGGGGAGGAGAGCTAGAACCGGTGACCCGAATCCTGGGCATTTCTGGCAGCCTCCGCCGCGATTCGCACAACACGAGTCTGTTGCGAGCCGCGGCTGAGGCTGCAGGCCCGAACGGAGAGCTCGAGCTGTACGACGGCCTCAAGGAGATCCCGCCGTTCGACGAGGACGACGACGTCCATCCCCGCCCGCCGAGCGTGGGGCGCCTGAACGAGGCGATCAAAAGCGCCGACGCGGTGCTCTTCTCCACGCCGGAGTACAACTCGTCCATTCCAGGCCAGCTGAAGAACGCGATCGACTGGGTCTCGCGCCCGGTCGCGACGAACGTGCTCCGGAACAAGCCGGTGGCCGTCGTCGGCGCGTCAACCGGCGGCTTCGGCGCCGTCTGGGCACAGGCGGAGCTGCGCAAGGTGCTGGCCGCACTCGGGGCGCGGGTGCTCGACATCGAGCTGCCCGTCCCGCATGCCCATACACGGTTTGAAAACGGCGGGCTGACGGACGACGAGATTCGAGCCCGTCTCGAAGAGACGATCGAATCCCTGGCCGACGAGGTCCGGGAACGCCAAGAGCAGAAAGCCGCCGTCTGATGCGGATCGAGGCGTCGGCGACGGCGATCACCTGGCTGCCACTTGCCGCGCTCGAGGGAATCCCCGTTATCCCGCTGGAGCTCGCCGTCGCTCACTACGACAAGCCTCCCGCTGAGGTCGTGCCGGACCTGGACGAGCTTCGCCGCCAGGACGCGTTCCGGGAGGCGAACGAGCTGAACGCGTGGCTCGAGGTCGACGGCGGCAGGGTCGTCGACTACGGTCAGGCCGGCCGCAGCCTGATCGGCGAAGGACCGGAGCTCGAGGAGCAGCAGGTCTTTTTCCCCGCCGTGGAGTTCCCGGTGATTCAGCCCCAGCCGGAGGTGGGCGATACCTGGGTGCGCTTCACCCAGACCGTTGGCGGCCGGATCGGCCTGCCCGCGCCGAGACGCGTCGTCGGCCGGCCGTACTTCCATCTCGGCGCTGTCTCGGCCTGGACGACGGTCGAGCTCGTGATCCACGCGGACGGCACCACCGAGACCAGGCTCGTCGCGGCGAGCCCGTTTCCGCGTCACTCCCTCTATGGCGCCGACCGGCGGCTGGTCGATGTCCTCGGCGGGGACGAGTTCGAGCTCGGCGACGGCGGCACCCCCTGGGGAGAAGAGTGCACGCCGGCGTTTGCAGACGCTGTGGAGTCGGAGCTCGAGCGCATGCTCGCGGCCTCGATCCTCCGCGAGGGCGCAAAGCTCGTTCGGCGCCGCGTCGCGCGCAGCGAGACGCTCGTCGAACAGGGGGAGACGGGTCGCGAGCTCTTCGTGTTGCTCGACGGCGTCTTCGACGTCGAGATCGACGGCGACGTCGTCGCCCAGGTCGGGTCCGGCGCGATCCTCGGCGAGCGAGCCGTGCTGGGAGACGGACGCCGCACCGCGACCCTTCGCGCAGTCCGCTCGTCCCGCGTCGCCGTGATCGGGCCGGACGCGATCAGCAGGCCGCAGCTCG
>DATFXA010000190.1:0-2046 GCA_035258645.1 Gaiellaceae bacterium | reverse complement strand
CGAGCTGTACGCGCGGCCGCTCTCGAGCGCCTCGAGCACCTGTTCCTCGCTGACCTCGGCAGCCTCGGCCAGCTCGGCGATCGTCGGCGAGCGGCCAAGCTCGACGGTCCTCTCCTCGAGCAGCCGCGAGAGCTGGATGTTCAGCTCCTGCAGGCCGCGCGGGACCCTTACCGACCAGCCCCGGTCGCGGAAGTGGCGCTTGATCTCGCCGATGATGTTCGGAGTGGCGTACGTCGTCAACTCGACGCCGCGGTCGATATCGAAGCGATCGATCGCCTTGATCAGGCCGATCGCGCCTATCTGGACGAGGTCTTCGAACTGCTCCCCGCGGTAGGAGTAGCGGCGGGCAAGCGAGCGCACGAGCGACATGTACTGCTCGATCAGCTCTTCACGGGCTGCGAGATCTCCATCTTCGTGGTAGCGGCGAAGCAGCGCCTTGTCGGTCTTCTCGGTCACGTGGCGGGCTCGACGCTCGGCACGTGCTTCTCGAGCTCGATCCAGGCCCCGCCTTGGCCATCGACGGCGGCAAACCGATCGACCACGGTCTCGAGCACCCGCCGGATTCCGACGCCTTCGCGGGCGTGTTCGAGCTCCCCTCGCAGCCCGTCGTCACGGAACGGCCCGAGCAACGCCTTGACGCTCCTTTCACCGACCTCGAGCTCGACCGTCAGCTCACCCGCCTCCGGCCGCCAGTCGAGCAGGGTCTCGAGGGCGGTGCCGAGGTCGTCGACGAACTCGTAGCTGAAATCAAGCCGGGCGGCGACCCCGGCGATGACGAGTTGGGCCACGTTCTCGTAGCCCTCGTTGCGGGGAATCGTGAGCACGATCCGGTCGCCCGTCACAGCAGGCCCGCCCCCACGACGACGCCGCGATCGTAGAGAACCGCTGTTTGGCCGGCCGCGACTCCGTAGGCCGGTTCGTCGAGCGCCAGACTGAACCCGTGCGGAGTCTCCTCGACCATGGCGGGAACCGCGGGAGACCGATACCTCCATTTGACCTCGGCGCGATTCACCCGGACATACAACCGTCCACGGGCCGAAATCGTTCCGATCGCAAGTGACGCACGGGGGCCGACGACGACTGTGTTCGCGGCGGGATCGGTGCGCAGAACGTAGAGCGGCTGGGCCGATGAGACGCCCAGGCCCCGGCGCTGGCCGGTTGTGAACCTCCAGAAACCGGGGTGCCTTCCGAGCCGCCGGCCTTGCTCGTCCACGATCTCCCCGTCGACCTCGGCGACGCCGAGCCGGCCGAGGAAGTCGCGGTAGTCGCCCCCGCCCAGGAAGCACGCTTCCTGGCTGTCCGTGCGACGAGCGACCGCGAGCCCTGCGCGCGCGGCCTCGGCCCGGGTTTCCTCCTTGGTCTGCTCTCCGAGTGGGAACCAGATCCGGTCCAGAAAACACGGGTCGAGCCGGGCCAGCATGTACGTCTGGTCCTTCTCCAGATCGACGGCGCGAGCGAGCAGCCGACGGTCGTGGTGCTCGACGATGCGCGCGTAATGCCCGGTAGCCAAGCGCGCTGCTCCGGCGCGATTGGCGAAAGCAAGCAACTCTGCGAACCTGAAGCTCCCGTTGCAGCGGCTACAGGGGTTCGGAGTCTCGCCGCGCGCGTAGCCGCGTACGAACGGCGCCACGATCGCCCGGCGGAACTCGTCGCGGAGGTCGAGCGTCACGTGCGGGAGGCCCAGCGCGTGGCAGGTCTCGCGGGCGGCGACCACGGCCTCTGGCGAGCAGCAGGCGCGCTCGGCGTCCGGTGCTGCCGGGTCGATCCAAAGGCGAAGCGTCACTCCGATCGCGCGCGGCCCGGCGCGAAGCAGCGCAACGGCGCTGTCGACGCCGCCGCTCATCGCCACCGCGACCCTCTCGCGGTCCGGCTCGGCTTGAAAGACCTGCCCGAGCGCGTTCGCAAGCGCGTCTGCGGCCAGCGTGTCGCCGGGCACGGCCGCGGCCTCGAGCAGGGTCAGCCCGGCGAGCGGGCGCTCGAGCCCCTCGGCATCCGCGTCGACGATGCGATCGCCGTCGACCCGAAGCCGAACGAGCGCAACGTCAC
>DATFXA010000189.1:0-6980 GCA_035258645.1 Gaiellaceae bacterium | reverse complement strand
CGTAGTGCTCGATCGCGAAGAGCTTGCCGGTGCGCCCAAAGCCGGTCTGGACCTCGTCGACGACCATGACGATCCCGTGCTCGTCGCAGAGCCGGCGGACGCCGTCGAGGAACGCCTGCGGGGCGACGACAAAGCCGCCCTCCCCTTGCACCGGCTCGATCACGATCGCCGCGACCGTCTCGGCGGCGACCTGCGTGATCAGCGCCCGCTCGAGCGCCGCCAGCGCCTCCTCCGCGGTCGGCCCCCGGTAGTCGCTCGGGAACGGCACGCGGTAGACCTCCGGTGCGAACGGGCCAAGCCCCGCCTTGTAGGGGTGCGTCTTGGATGTCAGCGAGAGCGAGAGCAGCGTCCGGCCGTGGAAGCCGCCCTCGAACGCGATCACGGCGGGTCGGCCGGTGTAAACACGCGCGAACTTGATCGCGTTCTCGACCGCTTCGGTGCCGGCGTTGAAGAACGCCGCCTTCGCGGGCGACCGGAACGGCGACGCCTCGATCAACCGCTCGGCAAGGGTGACGTAGACCTCGTACGGCACGATCGTGAAGTCCGTGTGGGAGAACCTCGCGAGCTGCTCCTGGGCCGCCTCCACAACCCGCGGATGCGAATGGCCGACGTTCAGGCAGCCGACGCCGCCGGTGAAGTCGATGAAGGTGTTGCCGTCGACGTCCGTGAGCAGCGCGCCGCGGGCTTCCTCGATCACGACCGGCAGGAAGACGGACAGCGGATCGGCGACCACGCGCTCCTTACGAGCCAGAATCTCGCGGGACCGCGGCCCGGGAATCGCCGTCTTCAGTTCGATCGCGCGGGTGACCGCCACGGCTTCGACGATACACGAGCGACCGGCGGAATGAATAGGTGTATAGGCCTCATTCAGGCCGGGAATGTCCCCCTTGCGGGCGGTCGTTCGTAGTCTCTATGGTGCTCGGCTCATGACCACCCTCGCCCGTCTCGTCCTCCGGCACAAGCGAGCGATCGTGCTCCTCTGGCTTGCCCTGACGCTTCTCGGCGCCTGGTCGGCGAACGCAGTCTCCTCGCGCTGGCTCGAGCAGTTCTCGATCCCGGGGTACTCCGCGTACGAGGCCAACCAGCGGACGCTGAAGACGTTCGGCACCGGCGAAAACGCGCCGCTCGTCGCGGTTTTCCAGAGCAAGGGCGACGTCAGGAAGGTGACCGCGATCAAGCAGGCGATCACGGCAGCGGCGAAGGAGAACCCCGGGTCACGCGTCAGCTCGTACTTCTCGACCGGCAGCGACGCCTATGTCTCCAAGGACCGGCACACGACCTTCGCCGAGCTGTATCCGCCCGGCAACCAGGGCTTCAACGGCAACGTCAAGATCAAGGAGGCGCGCGCGGCGCTGGAGGCATCGACGCCGCCTGGGGTCAAGTCGTACCTGACCGGCCGCGATCCCTTGCAGGAGGCCGCCAGCGGCGGGGACACCAACGGCCCGAGCGTCCTCACGGAGGCCCTGATCGGCGGCGCCGGGGCGCTCATAATCCTGCTCTTCGTCTTCGGGACGCTGCCGGCGGTCGCGATGCCGATCGTCATCGCGATCGCCTCGATCCTGAACACGTTCACGCTCATCTACCTGCTGACGTACATAACGTCGGTTTCGCTGATCGTGCAGTTCCTCGTCGCACTCGTCGGCCTCGGCGTCGCGATCGACTACTCGCTGTTGATGATCTTCCGCTTCCGGGAGGAGCTCGCAAACAGCGAGGACACCGAGACGGCGATCATCGAGACGATGCGGCACGCGGGCCGCTCCGTGATCGTCTCCGGCTCGACGGTTGCGATCGGCCTGCTCTCGATGGTGATCCTGCCGATCCCGGTGATCCGGTCGATCGGAATCGGCGGCTTGCTGATCCCGACGGTCTCCGTGCTCACCTCGATCACGTTGTTGCCGGCCATGCTGGCTTGGCTTGGCCCGCGGATCAACCGGGCCCGCGTGATGCCGAAGCGAATCGTCGAGCGGCAGGATCCGACCAAGGGGTTCTGGCACCGGTGGGCGGTGCTCGTCACGCGCCGGCCGATACCGGTCGCCATCGTCGGCCTCGTGATCGTGGGGGTGCTGGCCGCGATCGGCCTGCAGATCAACCCCGCCGAGGCGCAACTCAAGGACTATCCGGGGAGCGGTAACGCGATCCAGGGGCGCGACGCACTCGCGAAGGCGCAGATCTCGCCCGGAGTGATGAAGCCGTACATGGTCCTGATCGAGCACAGCGGCCCCAACGCGCCGCAGGAGGTCGTCGATGCGGTGGGTCACACACCGGGTGTCGTGGCGGCCGTTGCTCCGCCCCAGTGGCGGAAGGACGGCGACGCGCTCGTCGAGGCCTTCCCGACGACGGACTCGGCCTCCGACGAGTCGTCGAAAACCATCTCGAAGCTGCAACATGACGTCCTGCCACCGCTGACCGCAACCGCGACACTGGGCGGCGTCTCACCCGAGGACCGGGACTTCGTCCATGCCGTCTACGGGAAGTTTCCCTACGTGCTGACCTTCGTGATCCTGCTGACGTTCGTCTTGCTCATGCGGGCGTTCCGCTCGGTCGTGCTGCCGTTGAAGGCGGTGATCCTGAACCTCTTGTCGCTCGCCGCAGCCTACGGAATCATCGTCTTCATCTTCCAGTGGGGTCACGGATCGGACGCGATCTGGGGCGTCCCCGCCACCGGGGTGATCATCTCCTGGATCCCACTGATGATCTTCGCGTTCCTTTACGGGCTCTCGATGGACTACGAGGTCTTCATGCTCACTCGCATGCGCGAGGAGTACGACGAGGTCGGCGACACCCGCCAGGCGGTCGAGCTCGGCCTCGCGCGGACCGGGAAGCTGGTCACGAGCGCGGCCCTCGTGCTGATGTTCGCGTTCTTCGTGCTCTCGAGCAGCCCCGGCGTCGACATCAAGCAGTTCGGCATCGGCCTCGCGGCAGGCATCATCCTCGACGCGACCGTGATCCGGGCGCTGCTCGTGCCCGCGCTTGTCGTCCTGTTCGGCCGCTGGAACTGGTGGCTGCCGCAACCGCTCGCACGGGTGCTGCGCGTAAAGCCGGCACCGCTGCGCCCGGCGGGCGCAGCAGCCGGCGGCGGCCGCTAGCCGGCCCGTCCAAACCAGGCGTGTCCCGGTGCCTGGCACCGAAATCGGTACCGGACGCGTCCCTGAGCTGCACGAGACTGCCCGCTTTCCAGCGCTTTTGCCGTTAAGGACGTGTCCTCGTGCCTGGCACCAGGGTACGCCGGTTTGGACAGTCGAACGCTCGGTTCCACACCCATAGAATCGCGGCGTGGTTCTCTCCGACCGGACGATCGCGCGGCTCCTTGCCGAAGGGCAGATCGTCATCGACCCTTATGACGACTCGCTTCTGCAGCCGTCGAGCGTCGACGTCCGCGTCGACCGGTTCTTCCGCGTCTTCCACAATGCGCGCTACCCCTTCATCGACGTCAAGGAACCGCAGGAGGACTTGACCGAGCTCGTCGAGATCGACGACGAGCGGCCCTTCATCCTCCACCCCGGCGAGTTCGTGCTCGGCTCGACGCTCGAACGGATCGTGTTGCCCGACGACCTGGTCGCCCGGCTCGAAGGAAAGTCGAGCTTGGGCCGCCTCGGCCTTCTGATCCACTCGACCGCAGGCTTCATCGACCCCGGCTGGGACGGCCACGTCACGCTTGAGCTCTCGAACGTCGCCAACCTCCCGATCACGATCTACCACGGGATGAAGATCGGCCAGGTCTCCTTCATGCAGCTGTCAGAATCCGCGGACAATCCCTACGGCAGCGGCGATCTCGGCTCGAAGTACCAGGGCCAGATGGGCCCGACCCCCAGCCGCTACTGGCAGAACTTCGATCGCGAGCGGGACCCGAGCCGGTGAAGGTCCTCGTCACCGGTGGCACCGGCTTCGTCGGGCCGCACGTCGTACGCACGCTCGACGACCGGGGTCACGAGCTGAGGCTGCTCGTCCGCGACTCGACCGATTCGCGCAGCCTGCCCGGCCGACCGGTCGTCGGCGAGATGACGAATACGGTCAGCCTCCACCACGCCGTGGAAGGAGTCGACGCCGTCGTCCACCTGGTCGCTATCCGGCAAGGCAGCCACGAGCAGTTCAGGCGCGTTATGGAGCAGGGGACGCGCGACCTCACCTCGGCGGCCCAGAACGCCGGCGTCAAGCGCTTCGTCCTGATGAGCGCGCTCGGAACGGGCGAAGACACCAAGGATCTCGTCCCGTACTACCACGGCAAGTGGGAAATGGAGCACGCCGTCAAGGGCTCGGGGCTCGAGCATGTGATCTTCCGGCCGAGCTTCATCTTCGGGAGCGATGGCGGCATCCTGCCGACCTTCCGCAAGCTCGCCAAGCGGACGCCCGCGACGCCGATCGTCGGCTCCGGCGAACAAAAGATTCAGCCGATCTGGGTCGACGACGTGGCCGCCTACTTCGCGGACGCGCTCGACAAGCCCGAGACGACGAACCGAACGTTCGACCTCGGCGGCCCAGAGATCGTCAGCTGGAACGAGTTGTGGCAGCGGCTGAGGACGGAGCTCGGGATCCGACGCCGCCCGCAAGTCCACGTCCCGGTCGGGCTCATGCGCATCAACGCGATCGTCACCGAGCGGCTCCCCGGCAACATCCCGCTGACACGCGACCTGCTGAAGATGCTCGAGTATGGCGACAACGTCGTCTCGAACGACGACGCCCTGCAGACGTTTCAACTGCCCCTCGTGCCACTCGACGAGCAGTTGCGGCGCGCCGCCTAACGCGGGAAACTCGGAGGCATGACCGAGCGGCTCGCGAGGGCATGCAGCCGTCATCCATGGCGCACGATCGGCGCCTGGATCGGCGCGCTCGTGCTCGCCTTCGCGTGCATCGTGCTGCTCCTGCCGGGGAACCTGACGTCGGAAGGCGGCGCCGCCGGAAACCCGGAGTTCAGGCAAGCGGAACGGACGGAGTTCAGCGCGTTCCCGTACAACCCGCGGCTCGACTTCAGCGACATCGTGCTCGTCCGCTCAGCGCGCTACACGGTCGACCAGCCGGCCTTCCGCGCCTTCGTGGCCGGACTCGCGCAAGAAGGTCAGGCGACGGGAAAGGCGCACGACGCCCAGATCTACTACCAAACGCATGATCAGTCGCTCGTGTCGCGCGACCGGCACGCGCTGATCATCCCGATCAACATCTTTGACACGAGCGACGTCGACCCGATCAACCAGATCGTCGAGCGCGACAACGGCCGAGACGGCTTCGAGGTCGCCTTCACCGGCAACAACGTCCGCGACAACGACTTCGACAAGCTCTCGCAGGACGACCTGAAGAGCGGTGAGCTCGAGTTCGGCCTCCCGGCAGCGCTGATCATCCTCGTGCTGGTGTTCGGCTCGATCGTCGCGGGCCTGGTTCCGATACTCCTCGCGATCCTCGCGATCGTCGCGGGCCTCGGGCTGGTCGCAATCGTCTCCCAGATCTGGGAGCTGTCGATCTTCGTCGTGAACATGCTCACGGGCATGGGCCTCGCCCTCGGGATCGACTACTCGCTCTTCGTGATCTCCCGCTACCGCGAGGAACGCACAGGCGGCCAAGAGCCGCCGGCGGCGATCGAGACCGCCGGAGCGACCGCGAGCCGCGCCGTCCTCTTCAGCGGGTCCGCATTCGTGATCGCGATGCTCGGGATGCTGATCGTGCCGAACACGGTCATGCGGAGCCTGGCCGCCGGAGCGATCCTCGTCGGCATCACGTCGCTCGCCGCGGCGCTGACGCTTCTTCCTGCTCTGCTCGGATTGCTGGAGGATCGCGTCAACTCATTGCGCATTCCGTTCGTCGGCGGCTCCGGCTCCTCCGAGAGCCGGTTCTGGAACGCGATCGTGAGGCGCGTGCTCAGCCGACCGGCTCTCAGCCTCGTTCTTGCCTGCGGCGTCCTGATCGCCATCGCGTCGCCCGTCTTCTCGCTCAAGATCGGCACGACGGGGGTCAGCACGCTTCCTGACCGATTCGTCTCGAAGCGGGGCTACCTCGCGCTGCAGAAGAGCTTCCCCGGCGCGACCGCGGACCCGGTGCGCATCGTTGTCGCCAGCCATGCCTCCGACCCTCGCGTGCGGCTCGCGCTCAGACGTCTGCAGGCGCGACTCGCCACGGATCCGGAGTTCGGCCGAGGCCAGGTGCGCTTCGCAACGGACGGCCGGGTCGCAGCCCTCGATGTCCCGATCCGCGGCGACGATGCCGGAGACCGAGCGTTGAGCGCTGTGCGCAATCTGCGCTCCACGGTGATCCCGAGTCTTTTCGGCAGTACCAACGCCACCGTTCTCGTCGGCGGCAGGACCGCCGAGAACATCGACTACGCCGACTCGGTCACGAACCCGACTCCGTACGTCTTCATCTTCGTGCTCGGCTTCACGTTCGTGCTGCTGACGATCGCGTTCAGATCGATCGTCGTCGCTGGCACCTCGATCCTGCTCAACCTGCTTTCTGTCGGCGCCGCCTACGGGCTCATCGTGCTCGTCTTCGAGAAGGGCATCGGCAACGGGATCTTCGGCTTCCAGCAGTCCGACGTGATCGAAGCCTGGGTGCCGTTATTCCTGTTCTCGGTCCTCTTCGGCTTGTCGATGGACTACCAGGTCTTCCTGCTCAGCCGGATCAAGGAGCGCTACGACGAGACCGGGGACACGACGGGCTCGGTCATCTGGGGCGTGGGAACGACCGCCAGGATCATCACCGGCGCAGCCCTGATCATCGTTGCGGTCTTCTCGGGCTTCGCGAAGGGCGACCTCGTCCAGTTCCAGCAGATGGGTTTCGGCGTCGCCGTCGCCTTGCTGATCGACGCGACCGTGATCCGCTCGGTGATCCTTCCCGCCGCGATGAAGCTGCTCGGCCGCTGGAACTGGTACCTGCCGAGCTGGCTCGCCTGGCTCCCCCGTATCGAAATCGAACGCGCCCCTCCGCAGCGCGCACCCGCTTAGCGCGCTCCCGCGCTCGCTTCACGGGGGAAACCCGGTTTCCCCCGTGGACCCCCT
>DATFXA010000188.1:0-8153 GCA_035258645.1 Gaiellaceae bacterium | reverse complement strand
TGCTTCGCTCGGCATTCCAGGAGTGCAGCGGCCACGAGATCAACACCCAGGGGGATTCGTTCTTCGTCGCCTTCCGAAGGCCTAAGGATGCCGTCGACGCTGCTGTACGAGGGCAGCGCTCGCTCACGCGCCATCCCTGGCCAGAGGAGAACGAGTTGCGGGTGCGGATGGGGATCCACACGGGCGAGGCAACCGTTGCGAGCGACCGGTACGTCGGTCTCGCGGTCCACCGCGCCGCGCGTATCTGCGGGGCAGCGCACGGGGGACAGGTGCTGCTCTCGCAGACGACCCAGGCGCTGCTCGAGGAAGAGGAGGACCTCGGTCGGCTGGACTTCCGCGATCTCGGGCCTCGCAGCCTGAAGAACTTCGACCGGCCGGTGCGGATCTACCAGCTGCTCGCCCCCGAGCTTCCAACCGACTTTCCCGAGCTTCGCTCCACCGACGAGGATGCCCGCGACTCGGCTGAGCTCGCCGACCGCCATGAGGTGGCGGACGCCGACGCCGCCGCGGCCGCCCAGGCCCGTACCGACAAGGTCAGGGTCTTGATCGTCGACGACCAGGCGCTCGTTCGCACCGGCTTCCACATGATCCTCGATGCCGAGGAGGACATGGACGTTGTCGGCGAGGCCTCGAACGGCAAGGAGGCAATCGACGAGGCGCGGCGTCTCAACCCCGACGTCGTGCTCATGGACGTGCGGATGCCGGAGCTCGACGGGATCGAGGCAACGAGGCGCCTCCTCGCGGAAGGCGCCGTCGATTCGAAGGTTGTGATGCTCACCACCTTCGACATGGACGAATACGTGTACGAGGCACTGCGCGCCGGCGCCAGCGGCTTCCTGCTCAAGGACGCACCGCCGGAGCAACTCGTCGACGGGATCCGCGCCGTGTGCTCGGGCGACGCCCTGCTCGCGCCGTCAGTCACCAAGCGTGTGATCGAGGAGTTCGTCCGGCGCCCGCCCGAGGCCGCCCGAATGGCGCCGCCCGAGATCGAAGAGCTGACGCCACGGGAGTCCGAGGTGCTGACGCTGATCGCCCGGGGCCTCTCCAACGCGGAGATTGCGCAGCAACTCGTCGTCAGCGAGACGACCGTGAAGACGCACGTGGCGCGCGTGCTGATGAAGATGGGGCTTCGCGACCGCGTCCAGGCGGTTGTGATGGCCTACGAATCCGGCCTCGTTCAGCCTGGCGAAGCGGGTTCTGCCCCCGCGGCCGTCTGATCCCCCGGCCGCGGTCCAGCTTCCCTGGCACAGTGTGCGGACGATGCTCCGCCTGGAGCGACACCCGTTCGGACCGCGGGTCTACGTTCTTCGACGCAGAATCCACGAGTACCACCTCGGGCTTGCGGTCCTTGCCGCCCTTGCCGTCGGCGCGTTCTTCGACGTAGAAGACTTCGGGCTCCCGACCGCCTTGGCGACGCTCGTCGGTCTTTGGCTGGTCGTCAAGGACTGGCGCGACCTCGTCCCTTCGAAGCGGAACTCGGCCTCGTGGCAGTTTGGTCTGCACCGGCGTGCTGCGCCGCTTCGCGGACTGCGCCGGACCGACTCGCTGCCGGCCTTGGCCGCGTTTGCCGCGCTCACGGCGGGGATCGTCAACCTCGTCTCGGCCGCGACGCCAAACTCCGGCTGGCGGCACCGTTTCCTGATCAGAAACGTCGAGTCGCTGGACGAGATCCGCCTCTTTCACGCGCTCGCCCTGCCCGCCGCGGCCGCGCTGATCGTGACCGCCTTCTACCTCTACCGCCGTCGCCGGGGTGCCCTCAACGTCGCGGTCGGCCTGCTGGTCGTGCTCGGCGTGCTCAACCTCGCCAAAGGCCTCGACTTCGAGGAGTCGTTCTGGAGCTTCGCCGCCGCCGGGCTGCTCTGGTCGGGCCGTGAGGCCTTTCACGTCCGCCACGATCCGGTCGGCCTGCGCTCGGCCCTTCTGCGCGTTCCAGCGGTTGTCGTGGGCACCCTGGTCCTGATCGTGGGTTCGGTCGCGCTCGCCGCACGGATGGACGCCTCATTGGGGCGGATCTTCCGCGCCTCCGGCGACGCGGTGATCCTCCAGCCCGGTCCGGTCTCGTTCAGTGACGACCTCGCCTGGCTGCCGCCGGCAGTCTCGCTGCTCGCGCTCGGCGCTCTGCTGACGGTCGCCTATCTCGTCTTCCGGCCGCTTGCCGCGCCGAGGAGCCTGCCCGACGCGGAGGCGAGGCGCGTCGCCAGGCGGCTCGTCCGCCGTTACGGGACGGACACGCTCGCTTTCTTCAAGCTCCGCCGCGACAAGCAATACCTGTTCGACGACTCAAGCACCGCCTTTCTCGCCTACCGGATCGAGAACGGCGTAATGCTGATCTCGGGGGATCCCGTGGGGCCGTCCGCGGCCTTGCCGGGGCTCGTTACCAAGGCGATCGCCTTCGCAGAACGGCGCGGCCTGAAGCTGGCGGCGTCCGGGGTCAGCGAGCTGCTTGTTCCGCTCTGGCGCCAAGCCGGGCTACGCGCGCTCTACATCGGCGACGAAGCCATCGTCGAGACCGGCAGCTTCTCGCTCGAAGGCCGGGCCATTCGCAAGGTACGCCAGTCGGTGGCACGGCTCGAGAAGAGCGGCTACACCGCCGAGTTGGTAGAGCTGTCAGGGCTCGACGAGCGGACGCTTTGCGAGCTCGAGGGCGTGACCAAGCACTGGCTCGCTGGTGCGTGCGAGCGCGGGTTTGCGATGTCGATGGACTCACTCCGCACGGAACGCGAGGCGGGTGGGGTTGTTCTGCTCGCGCGCGACAGCGAGGCACGGATCCGCGGCTTTCTTCACCTCGTGCCCTCATACGGGCGTTCGGCGATGTCCCTCTCGTCGATGCGCCGCGACCGGGAGACGCCCAACGGGCTGATGGAGTTCCTGATCGTCCGCGCGATCGAGACTCTTCGCGAACGCGGGGTCGAGGAGGTATCGCTCAACTTCGCTGCCTTCGCCCGGGTCATGCACGGGCCTCGCGGACGCCTCGAGCGTACCGCAGGGAAGCTCGTGGCCCTCGGGAACCCGTTCTTCCAGATCGAGAGCCTCTATCGCTTCAACGCCAAGTTCTTCCCGCGCTGGGAGCCGCGCTACCTGCTTTACGAGGGAGCGCTCGGCCTGCCTCGCGCCGGGCTGGCGGTGATGTGGGCCGAAGGTCAGCTGCCGAAGCCGCGGCGTCGCACGGCGGCCGAGGGCGAGAGCTGAGCTCCGAACGGGAGTTGAGCCGAGAGCTCGCAGCCGAGCGAAGCCTTCTCCGCGTTAGACACTGGGCCTTCGTGATCATGGGCGGCGTCGCGATCGGCCTGCTGCCCTGGACCGTCTACCTCAGCATCACGCTTCCATCGAGGCACGAGTCCGTGCACTGGGACATCGTCTGGCCTGGGCTCGACATCGGGATCGCGTTGGCAGTTGCCGCGACCGTGGTCGGCCTCGTCCGGCTCTCGCCGAATTTGCCGATCTACGCGACGATCGCCGGCACGCTGCTCCTCTGCGACGCGTGGTTCGACACGCTCACCTCGCAGGCGGGCACCGAGCTCGCAGAGTCCGTGGTCGAGGCGCTCTTGGCTGAGCTGCCGCTCGCCGCCTTCTGCTTCTGGATCGCATTCGACGCCGAGGCCGTCGACGCCGCGCGGCGCTTCGTCGGACGCTCAGACACCGCGCGGTAGCATTCTCGCCATGGCCGAGCTCGGAACCATGCGTGTCAAGAGCGGACTCGCCGAGATGCTCAAGGGCGGCGTGATCATGGACGTCACGACGGCCGAGCAGGCGCGAATCGCCGAGGAGGCAGGTGCCGTCGCGGTGATGGCGCTTGAGCGGGTTCCCGCCGACATCCGAGCCGAGGGCGGCGTCGCCCGGATGGCCGACCCGGACAAGATCCGCGAGATCCAGGAGACCGTGACCATCCCCGTCATGGCCAAGGCAAGAATCGGGCACTTCGTCGAGGCTCAGATCCTGGAGTCGCTCGAGGTCGACTACATCGACGAGAGCGAGGTGCTGACCCCGGCTGACACCGCGAACCACATTGACAAGTGGAAGTTCACCGTGCCGTTTGTCTGCGGGTGCACGAACCTCGGCGAGGCCTTGCGCCGCATCTCCGAAGGCGCGGCAATGATCAGGACGAAGGGCGAAGCCGGCACCGGCGACATCGTCAACGCCGTCACGCACATGCGGGCCGTCTTCGGCGGCATCCGCAGGCTTGGCTCGCTGCGTGAGGACGAGCTCTACGCCGAGGCCAAGAACCTGCAGGCGCCGGTCGAGCTCGTGCAGTGGGTCGCGGAGCATGCGCGGCTCCCCGTTGTCACCTTCACGGCGGGAGGGATCGCGACGCCCGCCGACGCAGCCTTGTGCATGCAGCTCGGCGCCGACGGAGTCTTTGTCGGATCGGGAATCTTCAAGTCGTCCGATCCTTCGACGCGTGCGAAGGCGATCGTCGAGGCGACGACGCACTACCGCGACGCCGAGGTGTTGGCGCGCGTCTCCCAGGGCCTCGGCGACGCGATGAGCGGCCTCTCGGCCGCCGGGCTCGCCCCGGAAGACCTGCTCGAAACCCGCGGCTGGTAAAGCCGCGCGGACAGCGCCAGGTCCCGGCGAGGCCGGCTTAACGCCCTGCGCGGCCATGTCCTCTGGACGAAAAATCACACTTGCGTTCCAATTGCTCTGTCCGCTTGTGGCAGTTCGGGTGGACAGTCCACTCGAGGGACCGCAAACGGCAGGCCGCGAGCGCAAACCGTTCTGCGCCCGCCGCCGCGACTAGCGAAGCAGAGGTCGCAGAACAGCTTCCAGCGCGGCGCCCTGCTCAGGACCATTGAACTCGCGCAGCGGATGCACCGGCAGGGCGTGCTCTTCGACCCGGCCGTTTTGGCGCAAGTAGACGACCGGGACGATCGCGCCGTCCGCGGCAACCTCGACCGCGGCGGCAACCCCCACCGGTCCAGCCGAGTCGACGAAGTGGGCGAGCGGCTGGATGCCCTCGTCGACGCTCCCGTTGCCGTTCAGCGTCAGCACACGTGCGAGGTAGCCCTTCTGGATCCAGAGCTCCGGCGCCCGAGCAAGCTCGGCGAGCAGGAACGGGACGACGTCGGCTAGCGCAACCCGCTGACGCTGCGGCTCGATCCCGAAGTGTGTGCGCGCAAGGTGGTCGACGAGGACGCGCGCGTTGTAGCGGAAGCCGTTGACCGAGCTCGAGCTCGCGCTGCCGCCGTGCTTCGACATCCCCGGCGAGCCCTGCGTCGCGTTACCCGCGAAGTAGATCCCGGGCGCCGAGACGCTCTCCCAGAACGGCGTCTGCGCCGGAATGCGACCGTCCGCGACGGTAGCGACGTCGAGCTCCGCAAGGGGCTCGAGCGGCGTCCGGAATCCGGTTGCGACGATTACCTCGTCTGCCTCGAGCTCGACCTTTCCCTCCCAGGTCGTCCCCTCTGCATGGACGCGGAGGCCGCCGTCAGCCCGTTCGATTCGATCGATCGCCGCGTCGAGCACGTACGTCCCGGAACCGCCGCGGACGTACTCGTCGTACGGGTGCAAGTAGCGAACGCGCAGCGCGGAGAGTGCGAGGACCGCCGTCTGCACCGGACGCGGGGAGACGAGCGTGATCTGCCGTGCCCACGGCAGGAGGCCCTGCGCGACTTCGAACCCGGAGTTGCGCTTGCCGATGATGACCACGCTCTTACCGTCGTAGTCGGCTGCCCGGCCGGTGTCCGCGTAGTGGCGCGCGAGGTCCACGCCTTTCAGCTCGGGGCGCCATGGCTCGGTGACCCCTAGAGCGAAGATGGCCGCCCGGCATCGATACTCGCCGTCCGAGGTAGACAGCACAAGTTCGTCCCCATCCCGAGCGACAGACTCGAGGACACAGCCGTATCGGATCACGATGCCCGTTCGGTCGACATACGAGCGGAGGCCAGCCTCCATCTCTTCCCGCGCGGGTAGGTCGAACGTCCGGTCCATGAAGCTGGGCACCAGACCGCGGTGCGCGGGTTCGTCGCCGAGCAGGGAGTTGTGGTCGTACCACTCGTACTCGCGGGTGTCGCGCTCGAAGGGCGCCCTCGGCTTCGTCCAGCTGATCAGCCGCTCGAAGACGGGAAACCGCCGGAACATCCCGCCCGGTGAGTCGTCTCTCGAGAGGACGGCGTAGCGCGAGATCGCGACCCGGCCCAAGCAGTAGGCGCTCTGCAGGCCGCCCGGACCGCTTCCCACGACGACGACGTCATACGTCCCGGGTGGAAAAGGACGCTCTAGCGCAGCCATAGGTTGGCGGTCTCCAGCCGGCGCGCCTCGGCCTGGAGCATCCGGAACATGACCCGCGGATGATCGAGCAGGAAGGCCTCGAGCTCCGGGCCCGGCACCGTCAAGCAGCGCAGGAGCGTAATTGCGACCACGTCCGCGGTCGGGGGCCCGCCGGTCAGGGCGGCGATCTCGCCGAAGAAATCACCGCGGCCGAGCCGCACGCGCTCCTCGCCCGCGATCACGACCTGCGCCGCGCCATCGACGATGATGAAGAAGCCGCCGCCGGTCATCCCTTGCCGCAGCACGCGCTGGCCTTCCGCAAACATCTCTTCGCCGACCGTATGGGCGACCTCCTCGAGCTGGGGCTGCGTCAGGTCGGAGAACAGCGTGAGCTGCGCGAGCGACTGGGCGACTGTTCGGGTTTCGCTTGGCACCGGATTGCGAATCTAACGCCCTGGGCGTCCGGCGCGCACGGCAGAGTTCGGCCGGATGAATGCGGTCCGCGTCCAATGGTCGGACGCTTCTTTCCTGGTCTATTTCGGCGGGCTCACGATTCTGGCCGCCGCGATCGCACTGCTCTCGATCGAGTCGGGCGACCACGCGGCGGGCGCGTTCGTCGCCTTGTCTCTGTCCGTCTTCGTCGTCGTCATGCTTCTCGCATTTACGGCCAGACGAGCCGGCAACCTCATCACGGCGGGCCTCTACGCACTGACCGGTGTCGTCAGCTTCGTCATCTTCTTCGGGGCGCTCCTCGACTGGTTCGGGTGGCTACCGCATCTGAACGGGCGCCTGTTCGAAGGGTTTCGCTTCTGGAAGCTCGTCCTGGAGCTCTCGGCCGTCGTCGCAGCGACCGTAGCGTTGCGCATGTTCCGCTTCCCGCTGCTGGCTTTCGTCATCGCCGCCACCGGGTGGTTCTTCGTGACCGACCTTCTCTCCGGCGGGGGAGACTGGTCGGCGATCGTGACGATCTTCTACGGGTTGTTCCTGCTCAACCTGGCCGTCAGGGCTGATGGCCGCGGTTCGACGATCTACGGCTTCTGGCTCCACGTCGTTGCGGGGCTGACGATCGGCGGCGGACTGCTCTGGTTCCTCCACAAGAGCGACTTCGATTGGATCGTGATCGCGTTCGTCGCGGTCGGCTACATCGCGCTCGGCAATCGGCTCGTCCGCTCTACCTGGGCCGTCCTCGCCGCCTGGGGGCTGCTGCAGGTGACGACGCACTTTGCCGAGAAATGGGCGGACGTTCAGTTCCTCGCCTTCTTTCCCTTTGGGCTGGTCTTCTTTCCGTTCTTCGGGTTCTCGACGAGCGAGACTCATCAGCGCCCATGGCTGGCGCCTCTCGCGTACGCCGTGCTGGGACTGGTCCTGATCGCGATCGCCCAGCTGCTTGCCCGGCGACGCCGTTTCGTGCTCGCATCCGCCGAGCTCCTCTAGGGCGAATCTACAATCAAGGTCGTGAGGATCGGAGTCCTGGCAGTGCAGGGGAACTTTCGCGAGCACGCGGCGATGCTGCGGCGTCTCGGCGTGGACGCGTTCGAGGTCCGCAAGCCCGACCAGCTTCACGGTCTCGACGGGCTCGTGATCCCCGGCGGCGAGTCAACGACGTTCATGCGCCTGATGCGCCTCTACGGGCTCGATGAGGCCGTCCGCGAGTTCACCGGCCCGGTTCTGGGCACCTGCGCCGGCATGATCATCCTCGACCGGGGGCATCTTGGCGCCGTCGACGTCGAGGTCGACCGCAACGCCTACGGTCGGCAGGTCGCGAGCTTCGAGGCCGATCTCGAGCTCGCCGGCGATGCCGAGCCGCTGCGAGGCGTCTTCATCCGCGCGCCGCGCGTGCGGGAGGTCGGCCCCGGGGTAGAGGTGCTGGCCGAGCTCGACGGCGAGCCCGTCCTGCTGCGCGAGGGGCGGTTCATCGTCGCCTCGTTCCATCCGGAGCTGACGGA
>DATFXA010000187.1:0-11735 GCA_035258645.1 Gaiellaceae bacterium | reverse complement strand
CGACTCGCGCACGTAGAACGGCAGCACCTGAAACGACGCCTCGAGCAGCACCGCAGCGACCGCCGCGCCGGGCAGGACGTCGACGAGGTCGAGCTTCGCGTTCGTCAGCAGGTAGTACACGGCGACGAGGAACAGGAAGACCGCAGCCAGCGAGACCACCAACGAAAGCCCGTACGCGACTGCTCCGTTGCCGGCTATCCCCGGGGCGTAGCGCCTGAGGACGTCGAAACCGACCGACGCTGCCAGCAGACCGACAAACAGCGTTGCTAGGAGCGCGATCAGCATCAGCAACGCAAGGACCTTGCCACGAAGGAACGGCCGGTTCGGCCGGTCGTAGACGATGTTGAACGTCGACTCGAGCACGCTGAAGAACGAGAGCGACGTCCAGAAGAGGGCAAGGGCGCCAATGATCCCCAGTGTCGCCGCATGTCGCTGCACGGAGTGGACAGCCTTCACGATCGACGAGACCGAGGTGCCCGGGAAGGCCTTCTTCAACTCGGTCACCAGGTAGCTCGACTCGTCCGCGCGCCCGGTCAGCCCGAGCAGCGAGAGCGCGAGAAACGTCAGCGGTACGAACGACAGCAGCGCGAAGTAGGCGATCATCGCCGCGAGGTGGGGCCCGCGGTCGTGGAAGAACTTCGCCAGCGGGCGATACACGACCCCGGAGTATCACGCGGGCATGGGCCGACGCGTTAGGACGTGCGATCTCGTCGCGGACCCTCAGTGTGGTTGAGCGACCGCGCCGCGCATGTCGGCGCGCCCTCTTCGGTCGGCATCGCAAGCGACGCCTCCGTGTTAGCGTGGACGTATGGACGCCGCCGCCGCTCTCGCGCGCCTGCGGGAGATCTCCTCGCAGGTCCGCTCCGCCGTCATCTTCGAGCGGGGCGGTAAGGTCATCGGCTCGACGTTTGCGGATGAGCAGCGCGCGAAGGACGTTGCTGGAGAAGCCGAGGCGCTGCTGACGGAAGCAGAGGGCCAGCGTGGCGCGGCGGACGGCCCGGCGGAGTTCGCGCAGCTCGAGGTCGCGCTGCACGGCGGCAGCGTCTTCGTCGTGCGGGACGGCGACCGCTTGATCGCTGCGACAACACAGCCGGAGCCGACCGTCGGGCTCGTCTTCTACGACCTCAAGAGCAGTCTGCGAGATCTCGACACCGCGCCCACGCCGAAGAAGCGCGCGGCGCCGGCTCGGCGGAAGCCCCCGACCGGTGCCAAGAAGACCGATGCGAAGCCGTAACGTCCTCACCGGAGTCTTCCTCGGCGCGGGCTCGGTCGCCGGGACGCTGCTCTTCCGCCGGCGCCTGGCCCGCCGGCGCGAGCGCGTCGACGTCTACTTCGGCGATGGGTCGATGGTGTCGCTGGCGAGGCCGGCCGATGCAGACCCGCTGCTCCGGCGCGCACGCCGGATCCTCGAGCTTGCAGGCTGAGTTAGTGGCTCGGCCGGCGCCACCCTCCGGCGCCTGCCGCGCGATAAGCGGCGCCAGGCAGCGTCCTCGGTCGCGCCCGTACTTTTCAAGTACGAGCACTCCCTGCGTCCTCCCCTGGCTTGCTTCTCGCACGCCAGGCATCCACAAATGACACCGGCCGAGCCACTGACTCATAAAGAGCTCGGTGCCGCGCTGCGCAAGCACGCCTACCTGGAGGGAGACTTCGTGCTCCGTTCGGGCAGGCGCTCCCGCTACTACCTGGACAAGTACCGCTTCGAGACGCGGCCCGACCTGCTCGGGCCGCTGGGCGACCGGATCGCCGAGGCCGTGCGAGAGCACGAGCCGGCAGCCGTCCGGCTCGCCGGGCCGGAGCTCGGCGCCGTGCCGCTTGCGGCCGCCGCCGCGCTCTCCTCGGGGCTGCCGTACCTGATCGTCCGCAAGGAGACGAAGGACTACGGGACCGGCAACCGCCTCGAAGGGCTCTTCGAGGCGGGGGAATGCGTCTGCCTCGTCGAGGACGTCGTCACCTCGGGCGGGGCTGCGGTCTCGGCGATCGAGGCGCTCCGGGAGGCAGGGTTGACCTGCCGGACCGCGGTCTGCGTCGTCGATCGCGAGGAGGGTGGAGTCGACGCGCTCGCCCGCGTCGCGGTTAGGTTGCGACCCCTGTTTCGCGCCTCTGAGCTCATCGGGGTTGCAAAAGCCCCGCAAAAACGGCATGGTTGAGCCAAATCGCCGACCCTGTTAGGGTCTGGCGCGGTCAAAAGCCCTGTAAAGCAGCAGGAGAGGAGTGCACGTGACCAAGCAGGAGTTCGTCGAGCGAGTGGCGCAGAAGAGCGGCCTCGGCCGTCGTGAAGCCGGCGAGGCAGTGGATGCGGTGATCGACTCGATCACAGAAGCTTTGAAGAACCGCGAGGAGGTCGCCTTCACCGGGTTCGGCAAGTTCACGACCCAGCATCGCGCCGCGCGCCAGGGGGTCAACCCGCGGAACCCGTCCGAGAAGGTCAACATCCCGGCGGCATGGGTGCCGAAGTTCTCCGCAGGGAGCTCGCTCAAGCAGGCCGTCCGAGGCGGCGGCGGCGGCGACGGCGGGATGATGTAAGGGCGCTCCTTCCGAAGGTTGTGGGCAAGAGGCCGCCTGTCGGGCGGCCTCTTGCCGTCTAGGAATCCGACCCGAGGGCTAGGCTGACCGCGATGCAGGTCGAGACTCCCGCGGCGACCAGAACTTTCGCCGACCGCGTCGCCGACGCGGTCGAGCAAAAGCGCTCGCAGCTCGTCGTCGGGCTCGACCCGCGCCTCGACCTGCTTCCCGTCGAGCTGCGCGGCGACGCCCACGTGGCCCGCAGCGCAGCCGCCGACGCGGTCGCCCGGTTCTGCTGCGGCATCGTCGATGCGGTCGCCCCGTACGCCGTCGCGGTCAAGCCGCAGCTCGCGTTCTTCGAGGCGCTGGGCGCCGACGGGATCCGCGCCTTCGAACAGGCGTGCGAGTACGCGCGCTCTGCCGGCCTGCTCGTGATCGCCGACGCGAAGCGCGGCGACATCGGCTCGACCGCCCGTGCCTACGCAGCCGCGTACCTCGAGGGCGAGAGACCGGTGGCGGACGCCATGACAGTCAATCCATACCTCGGCCGTGACTCGCTCGACCCGTTCTTCGGCGCTTGCCGTCGCCACGGCGGCGGGGTCTTCTGCCTGGTCAAGACCTCGAACGAGGGCGGCGGCGACGTCCAGGACGTGCGCCTGAGCGACGGCGGCGTGCTCTGGCAGCACGTGGCCCGGCTGGTCGCGGAGTGGGGCGAGGATCTGATCGGCGAGCGCGGGCTCTCGAGCGTCGGCGCAGTGGTGGGCGCCACGCACCCGCGGGCGGTCAGCGAGGCGCGCCGGCTCCTACCCCGGTCGATCCTCCTGCTGCCCGGCGTCGGCGCTCAGGGCGCTTCCCCGGGCGACGTCGCTAGGGCGTTCACCAGCGGGCCGGCAAGTGCGCTCGTCGCGGCCTCGCGGAGCGTCATCTACGGCTTCCGCACCTCGGGCGAGGACTGGCGCGCCGGCGCCTCGCAGGAGGCCGCGCGGCTCAGGACCGAGATCTGGGCCGCCTCGGGCTGGTAGTCGAGGGCGTCGCCTGCGATGCCCATAAGAGGTTGTGCCGGCTATGCCGGTGCGACCGTTTACCCCGGGTCGCGAGGAACCTTCGGCTTCGAAGCGTCCTCAGCTGCCCGGCTACTCTTCCGGCGTGAAGCGCCGCCTGGTCGTCGCCGCCGCGGCTCTTGCGCTCGCGACTCCCGCTCTCGCCGCGCTTCCGCAGGTGCATGCTCGTGCGTACGTGATCGAGGACGGAGCGACCGGCCAGGTGCTGGCCGAGCGCCGCGACCAGGCCCGGGTCCCGATCGCGAGCCTGACCAAGCTGATGACCGTGCTGCTGACTGTCGAGCACACGAAGCCAACCGACGTGGTCACCGTCGCCTCGGGCGCAGCCGAGGTCGGGGAGTCTTCGATCGACCTGCGGCCGGGGGAGCAGCTCACCGTCCGCGACCTGCTCGAGGGCGCGCTGATCCAAAGCGCGAACGACGCCGCCGATGCCCTCGCGTACTACGTCGGCAAAGGAAGCGAGGCTCGGTTCGTCGCAATGATGAACTCGCGCGCCCGGCAGCTCGGCCTGAGCGACACGCACTACGTGCGGCCGGATGGGCTCGACGCGCCCGGCCACGTCTCGAGCGCGCGCGACGTGACCAAGCTCGCACGTTTGTTGATGCGCCGTCCGATTGTGCGCTCGATCGTTCGCAGGCAGCGCGCGACCATCGCCGGCGACCGCGTCCTTCATACCTGGAACGATCTGCTCGCGACGTTCCCGGGCGTGTTCGGCGTCAAGACCGGCCACACCTCTGCGGCAGGCTGGAACGAAGTCGCATCGGTCGACCGCAACGGCGCCGTCGTCTACGCGACGATCCTCGGCTCACCCGACAGGGCGACTCGAAACGCTGATCTGACCGCGCTCCTGCGCTGGGGCCTCTCACGCTATCGTCGGATCCCGGTGCTCGAGCCGGGCCGGGTCTACGCGAAGGTGAAGGTCGGCTACGGCCGCTCGCCGGTCGGGTTGGTGCCCGCGCAAGGGCTCGTTCGCTCGGTCCGAATCGATCAACCCCTCGTCCAGCGGGTCGTCGCCACGGCCGCCGCGTCGCTGCCGGTCATGCGTGGCGACCGGCTCGGCGAGATCCGCGTGTACCAGCGCGGGCGCCTGATTGCACGCAAGCCGTTGCTGGCCGGCCGGACGATCGAGCCCCCGGGTGTGCTCGGCCGAGCCGGCTTCTACGCGGGGCGAACCGTCCACCACATGTGGAGCTGGCTGTGATCGTCACGGTGACGCTGAACGCGGCGCTCGACCGGACGCTGACGGTTCCCAACTTCCAGCGAGGCCAGCGGCATCGCGCCAGCCAGGGGCTGATGCTGGCCGGCGGCAAGGGAATCAACATCGCCCGGGCGCTGAAGCTCCTCGGCGTGCCGGTGGTCGCGACCGGCTTGGTCGGAGGCCGTACCGGCCTGCGAATCGTGGAGGAGTTGACGGGCGAGGCGATCCTGAACGACTTCGTCCGGATCGGCGACGAGTCGCGCACCTCGACCGCGGTCGTCGATCCGACCGCCCCGACCTACACCGAGATCAACGAGTGGGGTCCCGCCGTCAGGCCGGAGGAGCGCGAGATGCTGCTCGAGAAGCTTGCCTACCTGGCGCAGGGCGCCGAGGCCGTCGTTTTCGCCGGCTCGCTCCCGCGCGACGTCGACGACGCCTTCTACGAGGAAGCGATTCGTCAGGTCAACCGCGAGCACGTCAGAACCGTGCTCGACTCCGAAGGGCAGCCGCTTCAGCTCGGCGTCCAGGCTCAGCCTTTCCTCGTCTCGCCGAACCAGAGTGAGGCCGAGGGTCTGGTCGGGCAGGAGTTCAACGAGGACGAGGACTTCATTCTCGGGCTGGACGCGATCGCGGAGCGTGGCGCCCGAAACGTCCTGATCACGCAGGAGTCCGGCTGCTTCGCACTGCTTCGCGAAGAACGGACGACGCATCGATACCGGGTACGCGCGCCGAGCATCGAGCCGGTCTCGGTAGTCGGCTCAGGGGACGTGCTGCTGGCTGCGTTCCTCGCCGCGCACCTCAGGGGTGTGCCGTTGGAAGATGCGCTTCGGGCCGCGGTTGCGACGGGAACTGCGTCGACGCTCGAAGTCGGTGCCGGGCGCTTCGACCGGCGTGAGGCGGACCGCCTCGCGAGCGCGGTCGAGGTCAGCGAGCTGGAAACGGTCTCGACCTAGTGGACTGACCGGCAACGTCGGCCATGCCGCGTCACCGGCCAGGCCACGTTAGCCTTCGGTACTTGCGCCGCCGCTTTTTCCTGCTCGTTGCAGCCTTGGCGTTCGCGTCGCCGGCCGTGGCCGCCCCGTTCGTGCGCGGGATTGACGTCTCACGCTGGAAGGGCTCGATCGCCTGGTCACGCGTCGCGCACGGCGGCTACCGGTTCACGTTCGCCGAGGCGACGAATGGCTTCACGGCCGACCCGTCCTTCGTTCGGAACCGCGTTGGCGCCAAGGCGTCCGGGCTCGCGTTCGGTGCCTTTCACTTCGCTCGGCCGGCAGGCCTGAACACCCGTGCGGTGATTGCGAACGCGGTCTCGCAGGCCGACCTATTCGTGACGGTCGCTCAGCCGCAGACGGGTGAGCTTGCTCCCGTGCTCGACCTGGAGCGAACGGGCGGGCTCTCGCCCGCTTCGCTTCGGGCTTGGACCTCGGCCTGGCTCAACGAGGTCCAGCTCCAGGTGGGGATCCGGCCCACGATCTACGCGTCACCGACGTTCTGGCGGAAGGCGGTCGGCGACGCAAGCGTTTTCGCGGCGGCGGGCTCGAGCCTCTGGGTCGCGCATTGGCACGTTCCGGCCCCGCGCGTGCCGGCGGCTAATTGGGACGCGAGCGGGTGGAGCTTCTGGCAGTGGACGAACTGCAGCCACGTGCCGGGGATCAGGGGCTGCGTGGACGCCGACCGCTACCGCGGCACACGCGTCGCATCTGCGCTGATGGCGCCTCAGCCGCTGTCGATCGACGCGCCGTCAATCGGCGGCATCCCGGAGACAGGGCAGGTGCTGAGTGCGAGCACGGGCACCTGGCAGGCGAATCCGGCACCAACGCTTGCCTATCAGTGGCAGCGCTGTACCGACACGAGCGCTCAGACGTGCGTCTCGATCCCGAAGGCGGTCACGTCCACGTACACGGTTGCGCCCGCCGATCTCGGGTCGACCCTCCGCGTTGTGGTCACCGCAACGAGCCGCGGGCGCTCGGGCTGGGCGGGCTCAACGGCTGTGCCCGTGAACGCTTAGATCGTCGTGTGCCGTTGCTACGATCGCTTGCCAATTGCCCGTTGAGCTCACGCCGGAGACGATCGAGCGCCTCGTCGAGCTCGATCGCAAGTTCGCGCGCGAGGGGCTGACCTTCGACGACGTCCTGCTGGTTCCGGCCGAGTCGGCAGTGCTGCCGAACGAGGTCTCGACGGCGACGCGCTTGACCCGCGGCATCTCGCTCGAGATTCCGATCGTCTCGGCCGCGATGGACACGGTCACCGAGGGCCGGCTCGCGATCGCCCTGGCGCGTGAGGGCGGGCTCGGAATCCTCCACCGCAACCTGTCGATCGAGGACCAGGTTGCTGAAGTCGACAAGGTCAAGCGCTCCGAGTCAGGGATGATCGTCGAACCGGTGACACTGCCGCCGGATGCCCCGGTCGCAGCGGCGCTCGAGCTGATGGCGCGGTACCACATCTCGGGCGTGCCGATCACAGACCACGACGGGCGCCTGGTCGGAATCCTGACCAACCGCGATCTTCGCTTCAGAGACGAGGGGCTCGAGCAGCCCGTGTCGGCGCTGATGACCGACCGCGACCTCGTGACAGCGCCGGTCGGGACAACCCTCGAGGAGGCGCGGTCGATCCTGCACCACCACAAGATCGAGAAGCTGCCGGTGGTCGACGCCGACGGAGGGCTCATGGGCCTGATCACCGTCAAGGACATCCGAAAGCAGATCGAGTTTCCGCACGCGACGAAGGACGAGCAGGGTCGGCTTCGGGTCGGCGCCGCGGTGGGTGTCGGCCCCGATGCCGACGGCCGCGCCGCCGCGCTCGCCGAGGCGGGCGCGGACGTGATCGTCGTCGACACTGCGCACGGCCATTCCCGCAACGTGGTCGAGATGGTGCGGCGGCTGAAGCGGCAGTGGGGCGGCGAGGTGATCGCCGGGAACATCGCGACGGTGGAGGCCACCGAAGCCTTGATCGATGCCGGTGCGGATGGGATCAAGGTCGGCATCGGGCCGGGGGCCATCTGCACCACGCGCGTCGTCGCCGGCGTCGGCGTCCCGCAGGTGACCGCGATCTACGACTGCGCGCGGGCCGCCGAGCCGCACGGCGTGCCCGTGATCGGCGACGGCGGGCTTAGCTCCTCCGGCGACGTCGCGAAGGCGATCGCCGCCGGAGCAGACACGGTCATGACCGGCGGGCTGCTGGCGGGCACCGATGAGGCTCCCGGCGAGGTGATTCTCGCGGGCGGCGAGCGCTTCAAGCAGTACCGCGGGATGGGCTCGCTCGGCGCGATGAAGGCGCGCGGGTACTCGAAGGACCGCTACTTCCAGGGCGACGTCGAGGACGTCGACAAGCTGATCCCGGAGGGCGTCGAGGGGCGGGTGCCGTACAAGGGCCCGGTCGCGAACGTGCTGCACCAGCTCGTCGGGGGTCTGCGCCAGTCGATGGGGTACTGCGGCGCCGCGACGATCGAGCAGATGAAAGACGCGCGCTTCGTCCGTATCACCGGCGCAGGGCTGCGCGAGAGCCACCCGCACGGGATGACGACGATGGCCGACGCTCCCAACTACAGGCGGGCGTAGTGGGCGAGGTCGCCGTGCTCCCCCAGCCGGAGTCGCCGGCCGAGGAGCGGCCGGTGCTGGTGATCGACCTCGGCGGCCAGTACTCCCAGCTGATTGCACGCCGGGTGCGGGAATGCCGCGTCTACTCTGAGCTCGTCGGGCATGGGGTCGGCCCCGAGGCGATCGAGGCGCGGAACCCGCTGGCGCTGATCCTCTCGGGCGGCCCCGCCTCGGTCTACGCCGAGGGCGCGCCGAGGATCGACGCGCGTCTCTACGAGCTCGGCATTCCGACGCTCGGGATCTGTTACGGCATGCAGCTGATGGCGCTCGATCTTGGCGGGCGGGTTGAGCGCACAGGCGTCTCCGAGTTCGGGAAGACGGAGATCCGCGTCCACGAAGGCGCGCTCTTCGCCGGACTGGCCGAGGAGCAGACGACCTGGATGTCGCATCGCGACTCGGTGACGGCGCCGCCTGAGGGGGCACGCGTAGTCGCCGGCTCGGACTCGACGCCGATCGCGGCGTTCGAGCACGCCGAGCGAAAGCTCTACGGCGTTCAGTTCCATCCCGAAGTCGTCCATACGCCGTCCGGGACCGAGGTGCTGAAGAACTTCCTCTACTCGGTCGCCGATGCGCCGGCGACGTGGACAGCCGCGGCCGTGATCGAGGAGCAGGTCGAGCAGATCCGGGCCCAGGTCGGGTCGGAGCGTGTGCTCTGCGCCCTGAGCGGAGGTGTGGACTCCGCAGTTGCGGCGCTGCTCGTTCACAAGGCGGTGGGCAACCAGCTGACCTGCGTCTTCGTCGACCACGGCCTGCTGCGAAAGGACGAGGCGGGCCAGGTCGTCGAGACTTTTCGCGGGCACTTCCACGTGCCGCTCGTCCACGTCGACGCCGAGGAGCGGTTCCTTGCACGACTCGAGGGAGTCGACGATCCCGAGGAGAAGCGGGCGTACATCGGCGAGGAGTTCATCCGCGTCTTCGAGGTCGAGGCGCGGAAGCTGGGGGCGACCAGGTACCTCGTTCAGGGCACGCTGTACTCGGACGTGATCGAGTCGGGTGGCACCGAGGGCGTCGCGGCAAAGATCAAGTCGCACCACAACGTCGGCGGGTTGCCGGACGAGATGGAGATGGAGCTCGTCGAGCCGTTGCGCCTCCTGTTCAAGGACGAGGTGCGCCGTGTCGGGGAGGAGCTCGGCTTGCCCGAGCGGATGGTTTGGCGACATCCGTTCCCCGGGCCAGGGCTCGCGATTCGGATCATCGGCGAGGTCACGCACGAGCGCCTCGAGATCTTGCGAGAGGCCGATGCGATCCTGCTGGACGAGGTCCGGCGGGCGGGCCTCTACCGTGAGCTCTGGCAGTGCTTCGCGGTGCTGCCGGCGATCCGCTCCGTCGGCGTCCAGGGCGACGAGCGGACGTACGCGTACCCGATCGTCATCCGCGCGGTCACCTCAGAGGACGCGATGACCGCCGACTGGGCGCGGCTGCCTTACGAGCTCTTGGAGACGGTTTCGAGCCGCATCATCAACGAGATCCCCGCGGTCAACCGGGTCGCGCTCGATATCTCGTCGAAGCCGCCTTCGACGATCGAGTGGGAATAGCCGACGACGCCGCTTCAGCCGGCGAGCAACGCTGCCGCTCCGAAGCAACGCCTACCGTCTGTCAGCAGCCGGCTTCCCGTGATACGGACGCCGTCGGGCGCGTCGTTCCGGTCCGAGTTCCGTTGTCTCTCGAGGGTCCCCCGTTCTGCAGTGACGGTGCCTGCAGCCATGCCTCGACCGCCTCCTTGTAGTCGTCCTGGCGACCGATGTCGAACCACATCCCGTCATGGCGATACGCCCCTACAGGCTGCCCAGCGCGTAGGAGGGCTTGCACCAAGTCCGGGAAGTCGGAGGGTTCGTCTTGCGCGATGTAATCGAGGGCTGACGGCTCGAACACGTAGATGCCCATGCTCACCGCCGAGGTGTACTCGGGCTTCTCGACGTATCCCGTTATCCGCTGGCCGTTGACATGGCCGTTGCCGTTGCCGTTGCCGTCGCCATCAAACCGGAGCACGCCGTAGTCGATCTTGACCGAGCGCGCGTACGTCGCGATCGTGACGACGTTCGGCTGGCTTCGGTGATACGCCAGCAGCTCCCCGTAGTCGAGGTCGGTGAGAACGTCGCCGTTCATGACGACAAAGGTGTCATCGAGCCCCTCTACGAGCCGGAGCGGCCCAGCCGTGCCCATCGGGCGTTGCTCCAGGACATACGAGATTCTCGCTTCGTCGTCTTGGCGGCTGTCGAAGACGGCGCGGATCAGGTGCGATAGATAGCCGACGCAGAAAGTGATGTCGACGATCCCACATGACTCGAGTCGCTCGACGACGAGTTCGAGAATCGCGCGTTCGCCCACCGGCATCAAGGGCTTCGGAAGCACAGAGGTGAACGGCGCGAGCCGTGTGCCCCGCCCGCCGGCGAGAATGACTGCGCGCGTCTGCCTTGCCTTTGTGTCTTCGACAGCGATCCGAAGCACGTCGCTGGCATCCACCGGTCGACCGGTCATCCTCGGACGACCTCGGTTGCCTCGCCGGTCGCAGAGGGAGCCGGACGGCGGCGAATCGTGAGGCGGCCGGACCCGCGGTGGACCGCGATCTGCCCACGAAAGACGGTTACGAAGATCGTCCCGAGGAGGATGCGCAGGTCCATCCTGACCGACCGACGCTCCGCATATATCTGATCGAGTCGGAGTTTTTGAGGAAGTATGCGCTCGACGTAATCGCCGACTCGATTCTCGGCATCGAGAATTTCGTTCTCCCGGGCGAACGTGAGTTGCGAGAGACCTGTGATCCCCGGCTTGACCTTGCAGATCTCGCGGTACGCCTGCTCCTGAACCTCGACGAAAGCAGGGTCTTCGGGGCGCGGCCCCACGAGGCTCATCTGCCCGCGCAACACGTTCCAGAGTTGCGGTATCTCGTCGAGCTTGTACTTCGCAAGGACGCTGCCGAGGCGGGTGAAGCGATCGTCATTGGGCGACGTCAGCGGCGGGCCTGTCGCGTCAACGCGCATCTTCCGGAACTTCCACATCCCGAATTCGTGTCCGTGGCGTCCGACGCGGCGGAGGCGGATGAAGACTGGGCCCGGACTGTCAATCCTGATCGCAATTCCCAAGATGATGATCAGCGGCGTGAGCGCGACGATCAAGAGGAATGCGCTGAGACGGTTCAGCATCTCCGTGGCCAGACGGCTCAGGGCGGCGGTGACCAACTACCCGCCTACCGATCGCAACGCGACGGTCGAAGGTCAATGAGAAGGCGCGCGAACGTCGTCGCAGCCGACAAATTTGCCGCAGTCGGGAATGCGCCGAATTCCCCCCGTTTGCAATTCGGGAACAACGGAAGTTCCACCTCTCCCCAGGATGGACGCTCGCCGGTTACTAGCTTACAGGGCTAGTCAATATGGGCTA
>DATFXA010000186.1:0-3391 GCA_035258645.1 Gaiellaceae bacterium | reverse complement strand
CGTTGCCTGACGGCGGCAAGGAGTTGACGATCGCGCCCCAGGGCTTCCACGAGTCATTCTGCGCCGACATCCCTGCCGATGACGCAGCGTTCTACGCGATCAGCCAGCGTCCCCTCGCCGGCGTCGCCCTGGCCGAAGCCGCACCGACCCCGGCGTGGCGCAGCCGGCCGGTCTGGGCGGTGTTTGGAACTGCGGACAGGTGCATCGACCCCGGCGTCCACCGGTTCAGCTACGAGCGCATGAACGCCACGGTGACCGAGATCGAAGGGGCTTCACACGTCGTCATGATCTCCCACCCCAAGGAGGTTGCCCAGACGGTCATGACCGCCGTCCGCCACTCTGCCATGCAGCCGGCGTGATCTGACCGGCGCCGAGAAGAGCTGTGGAGGCCCGCGTCGATGTGATCACGTTGGCCGTTCAGGACCTCGAGCGAGCTCTACGGTTCTATCGCGACGGGCTCGGCCTCGAGTCGAGGGGCGTCCTCGGGACGCAATGGACGGACGAGGAAGCCGGCGCGAATGGCGCCATCGCGATGTTCGAGTTCGAGAGTGGGTTGCTCCTCAACCTGTATCCGCGCAGCGACCTCGCCAAGGACGCAGCGATTCCCGCCGGTCCGGCGCGCGCCGGCGAGTTCAGTCTGGGGCAACTCGTGCAGAGCCGCGCCGAGGTGGATGCGTTGCTCGAAAGGGCCGAAGCCGCCGGGGCGGCGGTCACTACGCCACGCGAAAGGCCGTGGGGCATCTACTCCGGTTACTTCCGCGACCTGGACGGCCATCTTTGGGAGATCATCTGGAGCCCCAACAGAGATTGATCTCGGTCGGGGCCAACCGTATCCGGCGCTGCGACGATGTGACCTAGCGCTCGGGGGCCTCTCCGACGCTTCTGCGGAACTCGGCTGCCTCCTCGTCCAGTAGCAGCCCAGCGGAGTACGCGAACGGCTCAGCCGCGTCAAGCGACCCCCGCGGCGACTGCGCGGCCCGGAGGAACTCGAGCAGCGCGCGGTCCTGCTCGTCGCTGGTGTCCGCGGACAAGAGCTGCGTCGGCAGCGGCCGGTGCCAGTCGAGCTGCGCCGTCTCCGTCACAGCAGGACGCGGCTGTGCAGCCGCATCGCCGATCGGGAAGCCATCCGCGTCGAGCTGCTCGATGGGCACGTTGAACACCTCGGTATGGTCTCGCACGGCCTCGAGCCAGTAGACGAGCGCCGAGGGAACGATCGGTGTGGGAAACGACAACAGTGTGAACCAACCCGTCGTGGAATTGGGAGCGGTCAGGTTGCGAGCGAGGAATGTTGTCTGCGCGAACCCGGGCAGTGAGCGAGTGGCGGAGAACCCTGCGTCGGCGCCGGTTGTGTCTCGGAAGGACACGAACACGGCAATCGTGTTCGGAAACGGATTGGTGGCCGTGATCTCGGTCCAGGTGACCGAACCGTCCACTGCGGCCATCACTGTCCAGGACGCCCCAACGTAGATACGGGTGCCGAACCAGGCCATGGGTTAGGAGGCGGCCCGGGAGATCAGCTCGGCCGCCTGCTCGAGCGAAAGCGTGTCCGTGTTGAGCACGAGGTCGTAGTGGGTCGGCGACTCGTCGCGGATATCGTAGAAGCGTTTCAGGTAGTCGGCCCTGCCCGCATCTGAGTCCTTGAGCGCCTTGGCTGCGCCTGCCCGGTCAACTCCTTCCTGCTCGGCCACGCGCGCGGTCCGTGTCTTGGACGAGGCCGTGACGAGAACGCGCAAGACCGCGTCACGTTCGCCGATTGCGTGCGAGGCGGCGTGAGCGACGATCACCGCCCTGCCGCGTGCCGCCGTTTGCTCGATCGTCTCGCGGATCAACGTTCTGACGTCGTCGCTGTCGAGCTCGTCCCAGGCTGTGAGTGGGCCGGTTGTCCCCAGGGCCCATGCCTCGCCGCCGCCCTGCGCCAGTGCGTTCAGCGCACGCACGGCGAACGACTTCCGTTTCTCCTCGTCGGCCACGTCTGCGGCGTCGAGCCCTCCTTTGGCTGCCGCCCGCGCGACGATCTCCTCGTCGACATACAGGAAGCCGAGCCGATCGGCAACCAGGCGGCCGACTTCTTCGCCGCCGGCTCCCGCGGCGTGGGAGATGCAGACGACGGTGCAGGCCATTGTGGTCGAAGGTACGAGCCGACGGTGCCCCCGTCAAGCGACTACGACGGGCGCAACAGGTGAAGCGACTGGTCCTCCCGGTAGCCGATTCTGGCGTAGACCCGTCTGCCCGCGCCCGTCGCCTGTAAGACAGCGTGCTCGATCCCTCTTTCCCGCGCCGCCGCGTGGCAGGCGCGGACCAGGCCGGAGCCCAGTCCGCGGCGACGCATCGTTTCCAGAGTCGTGAAGCAGTAGAGCCCGGCCTCGTCGGGCCGGAAGAAGGCCGCGCCCGTGGCGGCGGGCATGCCGTTGACCCGGGCCAGCAGAAGCAGGAGTGAACCCTCGCCCTCCGGGCCGAGCACCTCGTTGATCCGGGCCCATTCCTGGCGCGCGTTCGGGTCCGCGCCGAAGACCTCGGAGTACACGCCGAACCAGCCGTCGAGGTCCTCGCGCGATCGCACCTCGCCGATCTCGCATTGCGGCGCGGCCCTCTCTGCCGGGGCCGCCGCAGTCGTCGCCGTCATGCCGGACATCTCGAGTAACCGCAAGCCGCCGAGCTCTTGCGCACGTGGCTTTCCCGCAAGCCAGACGAAGCCAGGACGTCCCCCCAGTGCCGCCAATGCATCCTGCGGAGGGACGCCGGGGGACGCGAAGAGCTGGTTCAGGAACCGGTCGAACTTCGAGCTCACTGATCCGGTCAGTCCCGGCTGGTCTACCGAGGCCCCTCCGAGCGCCTGCGCGACCGATCGAGTCAGCGCCCTCAGGTTGTCGAGCAGCGGTTGGACCACGGCGCGAATCTACCCCGCGCAATTTCGCCCAAAAGGGGGACGCGAGAGTAGATCGCCTAACGATGATTCGTGCAGGAGCAGATGCAGGGGTGGCTCGCCGCTGACCTCCTCGCTCCTGACACAAAACAGGCGCAGTGAGGGCGGTTTCCGTCGCAGGGCCGCCCTCACTCTTTCCAGACGGACCCGGCATTGCTGCGCGGGCGTGCGTCAGAGGGTAGGTCCCGAGGGCTGTCTCAGGCGATCGCGAACGCGGGCTGCGGCGCGTAGATCGAGATCAGCGTCTCGGAGAGCTTCTGCTGACGGGCGACGATCTCGCGGCGGTTCTGCTCGAGCTCGCGGGCCTCGGCACCGGTAACACGAAGCGTCTGCCGCTGCTCGACGAGCGATGCGATCTCGCGCTCGAGGCTCTCGATGCGGGGGTCCGGATTCGTCACGACTCAAGATATGACGGATGGATGCAAAGTCTTGCTGCACCGAAGCGTAAAAAGTGTGTTAAAGCGAAAA
>DATFXA010000185.1:0-5268 GCA_035258645.1 Gaiellaceae bacterium | reverse complement strand
GGGACACGCGTCAACCAAATCTGCCTACAACGGCACTCAGACCACGACCGGCTCGGGTTCCGGCTCGGCCTCTCGCGCCTGCTGGCCGGCAGGCAGCACCAGGGCAAACGTGGTCCGGCCGGGCTGAGAGTCGAGCTCGATCCTGCCGCCCATCAGCTCGGCCAGCTCCTTCGCGATCGCCAGCCCGAGCCCGCTCCCAGAGGCTTTCGTGCTCTCACCGCGGTAGAAGCGCTCGAACAGAGCACTCCGGTCTTCGGCGCCGACGCCCGGGCCACCGTCGCGGACCGTGATCTCGGCAAACATGTCCGTCCCGCGAACGGAAACCTCGACCGGAGTACCGGGAGGCGTGTGCACGAGTGCGTTCTCGAGCAGGATGCGCACGATCTGAAAGACCCGCTGCGGGTCGCCGCGGCTGACCACAGAGCCGTTCGAGGCGTACTCGAGCGGATGGTCGAGGGCCCGAGCCACGCCCGCGAACTCGTCGACTGCCGAGGCGGCCAGGCTCTCGAGCTCGACAGGCTGCGTTTCCACGTGCAGCCGCCCGGCATCGAGCTTCGAGAGATCGAGCAGGTCGTCCGCGAGCTTCGTCAGCCGCCGAACCTGCTCGGCCATGGTGTCCAGGAACTCGCGTCGTGTCGGCTCGTCGAGGTCTTCATCCTCGAGCAGCTCGAGGAAGCCGCCGAGCGAGAACAGCGGCGTCCGCAGCTCGTGCGACGCGTTCGCGACGAACTCGCGGCGTGCGTGGTCGAGGCCTGCAAGCCGGGTGCGCATTCGGTCGAATGCCCGTGCGAGCTCGCCGAGCTCATCCGCGCTCCGGTCCGCGATCTGCTGGTCGAAGCGCCCGCCCGCGATGCGATCGGCGGCCCGCTCGAGCCGGCGAATGCGGCGCGCGAAGAGTCGTGCGGCGCCGTAGCCGACGAGGAGCGCGACCACGAAGGCAAGCCCACCGGCGAGTAGCATCCGGCGCTGGACGGCACTGACGTCTGCCAGGGCGTCGTGAAGCGGCGCGGCAAGCAAGAGCACCTCGCTGCGCCTCGGCAGCGGGATCGCGACCTCCGCAAACTCGCCGTCGTTCCGCGAGACGGTCCCGCGCTCGAGCTGAGACGTCCTCGCAGAGAGGCTCGCGACCGGGTCGTCGGTGTAGGCCTTCGCACTGCGGCCGGGAAGCGACCATTGAGTCGGCGTCACGAGCGTCGGCGACTGCGAGACGACGGTCAGCAGGACGACGCGGGCATTGGTGCTAGCGGCAGCGTTCGAGAAGAAATCCGGGTCGTTTGGCTGGAGCTCGTACTCCGCAACCAACGCGTTCCTGGCGTGTGCCAAGTCGTTCAGTCGCGCATCGACGAGTCGGTTCTTGAGCGACGGCACGACGATCACGTAGACAAGCCCGAGCACCAATGCGACAACACCGAGCAGCGCGAGGCTGAGCCTGGCTCCGACCGTCCTGACCGGGTTCATCAGTCGCGGAACCGGTAGCCGACGCCACGCACCGTGAAGATGTACTCCGGTTCGCGCGGATCGCGCTCGAGCTTCTCCCTCAGGTGCCGGACGTGGACGTCGATCGTCCGCGGCTCACGGTAGGCCGAATCCCCCCAGAGCGCGCGGAGGAGCATCTCGCGCGTGAATACGCGCGCGGGCTCGTTTGCGAGCGTCGTCAGGAGCTCGAATTCCACGTACGTGAGCTGTACCGGCTCGCCTGCCAGTTCAACGGTGCGACGGGCGGGGTCGACCTTCAGCTCGCCGGCCTCGATCGTCTCGGTCTCTCGCTCCCGCTCTCGCTCGCGAGGCAGGCCGGCCCGCCGCAAGAGCGCTCGGACGCGGCTCCGGAACTCGCGAATCGAGAACGGCTTCGTGATGTAGTCGTCCGCGCCGAGCTCGAGACCAAGCACCTTGTCGAGCTCCTCGCCGCGTGCGGTCAACATGATGATCGGTACGTTGCTGTCCGCCCGAAGGCGCTTACAGACCTCGAGCCCGTCTACTTTCGGAAGCATGAGGTCGAGGACGACAAGGTCGATGTGCTCGTCGCCAAATAGCCTGATCGCCTGTTCGCCGTCACGCGCCTGCACGACGCGAAAACCATCTCGCTCGAGCGGATACGTCAGAAGCTTCTGAACAGAATCTTCGTCGTCGACGAGCAGGATGGTCGAGGAATCAGGCATCGCGTAGGAAGTCTGCCTGCCGTCGTCGGGTTCTCGCCTCCTTACTATAGCCCCGGCATGGCGGCAAACCCGCCTCCCGCGCGCCCGCGCGCCCGCCCCGGCTCGCTCGAGCGACCGATCAACAGCCGGCTCTATCGCGGTACCTGGCTGCTGGTCGGGATTCCCCTGCTCATCGCCGCTTTCAGTGTGGGCAAGCCGGCGGCGCTGCGGGCAGCCGTCCCGACGCTTCCGCCTGCGTTCGACAAGCTGCGCGCAGTCGCGCTCGCGCGCGACCTGGCGCAGACCTTTCCCGACCGCTCCCCGGCCTCGCCCGGGGCGGAAAGCGCACGGCAATGGTTCGCCGAACAGGTGGCGAATCTCGGCCTCCGGGTCCGTGGGGAGCCGTTCACCGCGACGATCCCGGGCCGCGGCCGTGTCCGCCTCGAGAACCTGATCGTCACCATTCCCGGCCGCTCGCCCCAGGCCCTTGCCGTGCTCGCGCATCTCGACAACGCCGGCGCCGGGCCGGGGGCGAACGACAACGCCTCGGGGATCGCAGCGCTGATCGAGCTCGCCCGCTCGTATGCCACCTCGGTTTCCGGCAACGTGCCCTCGGGCGCGAGCATCGCCAGCCCGGCGCACACGCTCTTCTTCGTCGCCACCGACGGGGGCGCGTTCGGCGGCCTCGGGGCGAAGCGGTTTGCGACCGAGTTCCGTGACCGAATCGTCACCGCGGTCGTGCTTGATTCGATCGCGGGCACGCGGACTTCCCGGCTCGCGATCGCCGGAGATACCGCTCGGAATCCGTCTGCGGGGCTCGTCGAAACGGCAGCGGCGAGAATCCAGGAGCAAGCCGGTGCTCTGCCCCGGCGCCCGAGCGGCTTCGCCCAGCTGCTTGATCTCGCCTTTCCCCTCACTCTCTACGAGCAGGGCCCGATGCTCGGAAAGGGCGTCGGCACACTGACCCTGACGACCGCGAGCGATCGGCACCCTTCGACGTTCTCGGATACGCCGGGGCGCCTGAACGGCGGCCGTCTCGCCCAGATCGGCCGCAGCACTCAGGAACTGCTGCGTGCACTCGATCAAGGCGCAGAGCTCGTGCAGGGAACGTCGAGTTACGTCTACCTCGGTGCCCGGGTGATCCGTGGCTGGGCGATCGAGCTCGTCCTGATCGCGGCGTTGCTTCCATTCGTGATCTCGACGATCGATCTGTTCGCGCGCTGCCGGCGGCGACGTCTACCGATCGCGCCTGCGCTCCGGAGTTACCGAAGCAGGCTGCTGTTCTGGCTCTTCGTCGGCGCCGTGTTCGAGGTCTTCGCTCTCCTCGGCGTCTGGCCCGGCGGTGAAGCGCTCCCGCTCGCTCCGACCAGCGCGGCCGCGCGGCACTGGCCGCTTGTCGGGCTGGTCGGCCTCGCGGCGATCGTCGCGGGAGCCTGGGTGCTCGTGCGCTATCGACTCGTTCCGCGTGGACCAGTCGGGATCGACGACGAGCTTGCGGGTCACACCGCCGCGCTGCTGGCCCTCGGTGTCATCAGCCTGATGGTCGTCGCCACCAATCCATTCGCCTTGATCCTCGTGCTGCCCTCGCTGCACGCCTGGCTCTGGCTGCCACAGGTCCAGTCCCGGCCCGCCTGGCTTCGCGCGACGGTCCTTGCACTGGGCTTCCTCGGCCCGCTCGTCTTGCTGATCGCCTTCGCGACCCGCTACGGGCTCGGCCTCGATGCGCCGTGGTACCTCGCTGAGCTGGTCGCGATCCACTACGTCACGATCCCGACCTTCGCGATCTGGATGGCCTGGCTCGCCGCCGCTGCGCAGCTTGCCGCTCTGGCGGCCCGCCGGTACGCGCCGTATCCGAACTCGGCCGACCGGGGCCTCGGCCCAGTTCGAGCGGGCCTCCGGCGCGTCTACCTCGGCCGGCGAGCCCGGCATAGGGCCGCGGAGCAACGGCAACGAGCCACCGGCGCCTGATCAGGTCAGGCGCAGGTACTCGACCGGCTGCCCGTTGACGAGCTCGCCCTCGCCTCGAGCTACGAAGACGAGAGCATCGGCCTCGGCTGAGCGGGCGATCATGTGGGATTCCTGCCCGCTCAGCGGCTCGAGCAGCGGACCGTCGGCGGACTGTCGCAGACGCGCGCGTACGAGCTCATCGCGTTCAGGGTTGCGGCGGCGCCCGCCCACGAGCCGGCCTTGGTCGAAGCGGGGCAGGGGCTCGGGCACACCCTGGAGGGCAAGGACAGCAGGCCCGACGAACAACAGAAAGCCGACGAGCGCGGAGACCGGATTGCCGGGCAGGCCGAAGACCAGCGTCCTGCCGCGGACGCCGAAGGCGATCGGCTTGCCGGGCTTGACCGAGACCCGCCAGAAGACCTCCTGAACTCCGAGCTCGGCCTCGACTCGACGCACGAGGTCGTGCGGGCCCACGGAGACGCCACCAGAGGTGACGACGAGATCTGCCTCGAGCGCCTGTTCGAGGGCGCCTCGGTGCGCGGCTTCCTCATCGCCCACAGCGGGCAGCGCCTCGACAACCGCTCCTACGGCCTCGAGCTGGGCCGCCAGGATCAGGCCGTTGGCCTCGTAGATCTCGCCTGCTTCTAATGGCTCGCCCGGGCGGCGAAGCTCGGTTCCCGTTGGTAGTACGGCGGCCCGCGGCCGCCGTGAGCACCGAACCTCGGGAACACCGGCGGCTGCCAGAGCTCCGATCCGAGCAGGTGTGAGTACCGCGCCGCGCTCGACGACGACCTCACCGGCGCGGATGTCACTCCCGCGCGGACGGACGTTCTCTCCGCTCTCCGCCTTGCCGATCTCCACCTCGTTGTCATATTCGACAACAGCCTCGATCGGGATGACAGCATTCGCACCGTCGGGGACGACGCCTCCGGTGGCGATCCCCATCGCCTCGCGAGGTCCCAGCGGATCGGCGGCGGGTTTCCCGGCGGCGATTCGCGCCTTCACCCGCAGCTGCCCGGGCGTGTCCGCGGCGCGGACGGCGTAGCCGTCCATCGCCGAGCTCGGGAACGGTGGGAGATCGATCGCGGCCCTGGCGGCATCCGCGACAACACGGCCGGCGGCATCCGCCAGCGCCACGGTCTCTGAAGGGAGGGGCTCGGCGTTCGCGAGGATCAGGCGCTGG
>DATFXA010000184.1:0-2395 GCA_035258645.1 Gaiellaceae bacterium | reverse complement strand
CCTCCGAAGGAAGCGCCGGCCACAGACGGGGCGCCGAAGGAACCCGCGCCGGCGCGGGCGGCCGCCCCCTCGCAGCCGAGGAAGGTCAGGCGCAAGAAGCGAGCCCGGCGATGAGCGAGCAGCTCCAGATCGAAGCCACCGGCGAGACCGTCGGTGAGGCGAAGTGGTCGGCGCTGCGCGAGCTCGAGAAGCTCCAGCCGGGGCTCGACAAGACTGCGGTCAAGTTTCAGGTGGTCTCCGAGGGCGAGCGCGGACTGCTCGGCGTTGGCTTCGCGCCTGCTCGCGTGATCGCGACTGTTGCCTCGAATGGCGATGCGGACGACGCGACCGTGGACGTGGACGAGAGCGAGCTCGCTGCCACGGTGCGCGAGCTGCTCGAGAGGATCGTCCGGGAGATCGGGGTGCAGGCGCGGCTGACGATCACGGAGGACGATGAGACGCTTACGGCCGCGTTCTCGGGACGTGACCTCGGCCTCTTGATCGGCAAGCACGGGCAGACGATCGACGCCATCCAGTATCTGGCGAACGCGATCGTCTACCGGGGGCAGGCCGACGATCGGAAGGCGATCGTGGTGGATGCTGCGGGTTACCGCGAACGTCGGAAGGCGTCCTTGGACGCCCTGGCGGTGCGGAGCGCCGAGCGTGTGGTCGCGACCGGGCAGCGGGTCGAGCTCGAGCCGATGACCGCCGTCGAGCGCAAGGTCGTGCACGTGCGGTTGAAGGACTACCCGGGCGTCGCGACCGCCAGCCAGGGGACCGAGCCTAACCGGTTCGTTGTGATAGCGCCGGGCGCGTAGCGCCCTGTCCGCGCAGCGGACCAGCGGAGGGGGTCTGGGGGAACGGGGAGGTTCCCCCGGCAAACGAGACCACCGGCTCGAGCGCTGGCTGGGCGCCCTTCTTGCTACACCGGGTCTGACTTCGATTCGCGACCTTTCCGAGGCGCAGCGAGTGCACGTGGACGAGAGCCTCGCGGCCCTCGAGGTGGTTCGTGCGTTCGAGGGCCCGATCGTCGACGTCGGCTCGGGTGGCGGCGCGCCGGGGTTGCCGTTGGCAGCTGCTTTGCCGGAGCGTGAGGTGACGCTGCTGGAGGCGAACCGTCGAAAGTGCGCCTTCCTCCGGGAGATCGCACGCGAGTTCCCGAACGTGACTGTGGTCCAGGGTCGGGCGGAGGAGCAGGAGACGGACCGCTTCGGAGTTGCCGTGGCCAAGGCGCTGGCGGCCCCGCCGGTTGCGGCCGAGTGGTGCCTGCCGCTTGCTGCGATGGGCGGCGGCGCGGTGCTGTACGTCGGCCCGTCGGTGGACGTCGCCGCGGTCAGCCGCGTCTCGGAACGTGTCGGCGGCCGACCACCCGAACAGCTCCCGGGTTTGCTCATTCTCCACAAGGTGGCGCCGACGCCCCCAGGCTTTCCACGCCGTCCTGGTGTAGCCAAGAAGCGCCCGCTCGTTTAGTCCGGCCAGGCAAAAGTCACGCTTTTGTTGCAGTTGCCATGTCCGCTTGCGCCACTTCGGCGGGTCCGACCCGAACAAACGGAGAGCAGGAAACGTCCGCGGCGACCCGTACGCTCGCGGCATGAGCGCCCGCATCTTCGCGATCGCGAATCAGAAAGGCGGGGTCGGCAAGACAACGACCGCGATCAACCTCGCTGCCTGCCTTGCCGAGGCCGGCGAGCGGGCTCTCGTCGTCGACCTCGATCCGCAGGCGAACGCGACCTCGGGGCTCGGCGAGCGCGCCAACGGCAGCTCGAGCATCGACCTGCTTGATGGTGCGCCGCTGTCGGAGCTCGCGAAGCCGACGCGATTCGCCAACCTCGATCTCGTCCCCGCCAAGCCGGACCTTGCGGGCACAGCCGCCGAGCTCTCGCGGCGCGGTGACGGTGAGCGCTACCTGAACGAGGCTCTGGCGGCGAACGGCGAGTACGCGTTCGTCTTCGTCGATTGCCCGCCGTCGCTCGGTCCCCTGACCGTCAACGCGCTGGCCGCGGCCGACCGGGTACTCGTACCGCTGCAGGCCGAGTACTACGCGCTCGAGGGCCTGGCGCAGCTTGTCCGCTCAGTCGACCTGATCCGCGCCCGGCTCAACCCTCGGCTCGCGATCGCCGGCGTAATCCTGACCATGGTCGATCGCCGGACTCGCCTTGCGGCAGACGTGGACGCGGAAGTGCGCCGGCACTTTGGCAACCTCGTCTTCCGCACCAGTATCCCCCGCTCGGTCCGGGTCGCCGAGGCACCGAGCCACGGCATGCCGGTTACCGCTTACGACCGCAGCTCGGCCGGCGCCGACGCGTACTGGAAGGTGGCGATGGAGCTTGTCGACCGCAGCTGAACAACCGCGCCGCGGGCTCGGGCGCGGGCTCGAGGTCCTGATCGGCGGCGCGACCGAGCCGGAGCTCGCGCA
>DATFXA010000183.1:0-12917 GCA_035258645.1 Gaiellaceae bacterium | reverse complement strand
CTGAAGGAGATGCTCGACCAGGGGGACATCACCCACGCCCTCTATGCGGACGCGGTCCGGCGGCCCATGCCGACGCCCCAGTCGATCCATCTCCCTGGCAACCAGGGTCCGGCGCAGTACTTCGCGAACTACGTCAAGCAGCAGCTCGTCGACCGGTACGGCTCCGGCCGCGTCTTCGGCGGCGGGCTCAAGGTCGACACGACGATCGACCTGAAGCTACAGAAGATGGCGCGGAGCTCGATCGGCAAGTGGATGACGGATCCGTCTGGCCCGACGGCGGCGCTGGTGGCGATCGACCCTCGCGACGGCCGCGTGCTCGCGATGTTCGGCGGCAACAACTTCCACAAGAGCCAGTTCAACCTCGCCGTTCAGGGCGAGCGTCAGGCGGGGTCATCGTTCAAGCCGTTCGTCCTTGCCACCGCCCTCAAGGAAGGCGTCGCGCCCAGTACCACCCTCGTCTCCAAGCCGGTGACGATCGATGCCGGCGGGCGGCTCTGGGAGGTGCACAACTACGAGGACGAGTACCTGGGCCCGATCACGATCCAGCAGGCGACGGCGTATTCGGACAACGCCGTCTTCGCCCAGCTCACGAAGCTCGTCGGTCCGCAGAACATCGCCAACACGGCGCGGTCGCTCGGGATCAGCACCAGGCTGCTGCCGTACTTCTCGATCGGGCTCGGCGCGCAGGGGGTCAACCCCCTCGAGATGGCGCGCGCGTTTTCGTCCTTCGCCAACGGCGGCGACCGGATCGACGGTCGGCGCTTCGGCGATGAGCCGCGCGTGATCCTCAAGGTCGCGAACGAAAAGGGCAGGCCGATCGACGACAACACTCCGCGACCCGTTCGGGTGCTGTCAGAGGAAGACGCTGGAATCGTCACCTCGCTGCTGCAGAACGTGATCAGGTACGGAACCGGCAAGGCGGCCGCCCTCTCCGGCGGACGCGCCGCGGCCGGCAAGACCGGCACCACAGAGAACTACGGCGATGCCTGGTTCGTCGGCTACACGCCGCAGCTCGTGACCGCGGTCTGGGTCGGGTACCCGAACGCGACGCGGCCGATGACCTACCAGTACCACGGCAAACCGGTCGCCGGCGGAACCTTCCCGGCTCTGATCTGGAAGAGCTTCATGGAGCGAGCGCTTCCGTACCTGCACGATCCACCCCAGACCTTCCCGTACGCGACGATCCCCTACGCCTCGCCGAAGAACGTCACCTACCGGGACGGGAAGCTCCAGCTCGACAACGGCTACTGCCGCGACACGGAGTCGATCGAGTACTTCGGGGATTCTGGGCCGAGCCACACCGCCAACTGCCTGCCGAACGAGGTCAACGTGCCGAACGTCGTCGGCGAGCCCGTTGACCGAGCGAAGACCGTTCTCGCGGGGCAGCCGCTCGCGGCGACCGTGGTCTACCGGCCCGCCCAGCCGAGGCAGCGGGTCGGCGTCGTGGTCAAGCAGTTCCCGGCCGGCGGACGGCACCTCTCATCGGGCGACCGGGTAACGATCGTGCTTTCCAAGGCGCTCGAAGGCGTCGTGCCGAACGTGGTCGGGATGACGCTCGACAGAGCACGGGCAAGGCTCGGGCACCTGAAGCTCGAGGTCACGGTCACGCCCGGCGACGCTCCCGGGTCGGCGCGGATCATCGCCCAGTCGCCGCGCGCCGGACGCGCCTCGGCCCCGGGCATGGGGATCACGCTTGGCGTAAAGGGCGGCTGAGGTAGCGCGAGCCCGCGAGGGCGTACCGCCACGGTAGGTCGGCCGCCTGCGAGATCCCGATTCGCGGGCCACGCGCGATCTTCGGCCGCTCGGTGCGCGCCTGGAGCCGAAAGGGCGATCGGTCGAGCGGCAGACCGTCGTGCTCTCCGGTAATCCCGAGCGCCTGGCAGAGCCGGCCTGGCCCCGCGCAGAGCAGGCGCTCGTCGTCGAGCCCTCGCCGGCGCTTCATCTCGGCGAGCCCTTGGGTCGGCTCCAGCGCCCGGATCAGGACGGCGTCCGCTACCCCTTCCGGCTCGCAGACGAAGTTGACGCACCAGTGGATTCCGTACGACCGGTAGACGTAGGCGTGGCCGGGCGGCCCGAACATCGAGGCGTTCCTCGCGGTCCGGCCGCGGTAGCCGTGCGCCGCAGGGTCTTCGTGGTGGTAGGCCTCGAGCTCGACGATCGTGCCGCCGACTCCCTCGAACAGGAAGGTCGCCCCGATCAGCTCCTGTGCGACCTGATGGACGCGGCGGTCGAAAAAAGTACGGCGAATCACGGCGCGACCTTCGCGCGGTAACGCAGCAGCGCCGGAAACAGAAGCGCGAGCAAGCCGCAGCCGGCGACGCAGAGAATCCCGCCCGAGACGATCGAGAAGCGCAGGCTTGTCAGCGAGCCGACAATCCCGGCCTCGACGTTCCCGAGCGTCGGCGCCGCCGCGACCTGCGTGAACTCGATCCCGGTCACGCGTCCTCGCATCGCGTCCGGTGTCGTGGTCAGCACGATTGCGCTCCGCCAGAGGGCGCTGAGAAAGTCCGCCGCCCCGGCCACCGCGAGCAGGGCGAGCGCCACCCAGAGCGCGGTCGAGTAGCCGAAGGCGACGAGCGCCGCACCCCAGGCGGCGGCGGCGATCACGACTCCGACGCCCTGCCGGCGCACTCGTCCTGCCCAGCCCGAGAAGACCGAGGCGATGAAGGCGCCCGCATACGGCGCGGCGTAGAGGAAGCCGACCGTCTTCGAGCCCCCGCCGAAATGGGCGCCCAGCGCCGGGAACAACGCCATCGGCATCCCGAAGATCATCGCGTTCGTGTCGACGAGAAAGATTCCGAGCACGACCGGCTGCGTCCCCACGTACCGGAAGCCGTCGAGGATCGACCGCAGGCTGACAGCTTCGGCGTCGTGGGCCGGCGGCAGCTTGGGCAGCTGCCAGATGCTCACGAGGGAGACGAGGAAGCTCCCAACGTCCAGGAGGTACGTCCCGGTGAACCCCAACGCGGCGATCAGGAGCCCCCCTGCCGCCGGGCCGGCGACTGCGTTGAAGTTCGAGGACAGGCTCTCGAGCGCCGAGACCGCGACGATCTTCTCCTCCCGCACCAGCCGGGGCGCAAGCGACCGCATCGCTGGGGTCCCAAAGCTGAAGACCGCGGTGGCGATGAAGTCGAGCGCGTAGAGCGCCCAGACACGTGGATGCGGGATCGCCGCGTTGATCACGAGGGCGACGGAGACGAGCGCGAACCCACCCTCGGCGATCAGCAGCATCGCGCGCCGGTCGACGGCGTCGGCGACGGCGCCGCCGATGATCGGCGCGAACAGGAGGGGCGCGAGGGTCGTCAGGTAGAGCAGACCGACCTGAAGGGTCGAATGGGTCAGGTGGTAGAGCTGAATCGGGACTGCGATCCACGTGATCTCGCCGAAGAACCACGAGATCGTCTGGCCCAGGTAGAGCCGGCGGAACGGCTGCGACTCCCGCAGAGGGCTGAGGTCGATCGTCAGCCGGCCGATGACCCCGCCCGCGCGCGGCGGCGCCGTGCCAACGGGCTCTTGCTCGAAAGGTGGTTCGGGGCCCGTCAGGCGCTAGAAGAGTTTTTCGCCCTCGCCCGGCTTCGCCGTGGCCTCGAGGATCCGCCGCGCCCGGCGCCCGAGGTCGTTGACGTCGACGCGGCCTTGTTGCGTCTGCTCGGCAACGCGCTCGGCAAGATCCAACGCCTGGTCGAGAATCTGCGTCCCCCCCGAAGCGTCCTGGCCCATCTCATGCAGGATCGTCCGCTCGGTGCGCGACGCAACGATCGGCTCGGACACCCCTTCGACCCAGACAAGGGTTCGCCGCCCATGTCCCCGGCGGTCGTCCCGAATGGGCTCGATCGCGTAGATCTTGTCGGCCCTGGCGTACTTGCCGAAACCGAGGAAGATCATCCGATTGCCGTCTGCCACGGCCGTAGTCTAAAAACGAGCGAGCAGCTTGCCCATGGGCTCGAACACGACCCGCCCGGTTAGCGAAGCGCCGCGGGCGTTGTAGGCGTAGAAGAGCCCGGCCTCGGTTAGCCGGCAGCCAACGAGGGTCGCCCCACCGGCGCCGAGCGGAAACGCGATTCGGTTGCCATCCCTCAGGCGCACGAGGACGAGCCGGTGAGGGCCGCTGAGCAACGCGAGCCGCGTGTTGACGTCGACCAGCCGAAGCGAGGCGGCCGCCCCGAGCGGCAGCGATTTCGTCGCCGCACCGGTAACCGTGTTGTAGACGTCGAGGGTGAGCGTCCTCTCGATCGCCAGCCGCGCCTTGCTCACCGCGACCGCACGACTCGTTCCGGCCGGGTCGGCAACAGACGCCACCTCGGCGCCGTTCGCCGCTCGGACGATGACGGCCCCCGCCGTCCCGACCGCCAGTCTGCCGCCCCCGACGGCGAGGAGCGGATAGACGGCAGCACCGCCCGCCACGACCGAGCGCCGTCCGTTCGTGATGCGGACGAGCTTCTCGTTCGCCCGCCGGAGGAATGGGTCACGAGTGCCACACTCTTCGGCCTGCGGCCTGTCGCAGACCTGCGTCCAGCTGTTGTAGGCAAGCAGCGAGCCGCTGCCGAGCAGCCGGCCGACCCAGTTTCCCTCTGGGTCGCCCGCGGCGCGGTCGCCGTTGGCCGCGAAGTCGACCTGTTTCCTCGTTCCGCTGGTCAGGCTCGCGGCCATCACCGACATCTCGAGGCTGTTGCCGCCGCCTTGCTCGATCCAAGCAGCTTGTCCACCACCGACCGCAAGCTGGCTGACCCCGTCGCCCGCACAGCCGAGGATCCCCGGCTTGATGCTGATCGACGTTTTGCCCGGAGCGCTCCAGACGACGATCCGTCCGCAACCCGGCTTGACCCGCGTCGAAACCGCGGCCCGATTCCCGTCGGCCGCGAGGAGCGTGATCCGCCCGCGAACCGAGAAGACAGCATCCGGGCGTGCTCCTTGGCCGTTCGCGCTCCCGGTCAGGAGGACGGCGACCACGGCCACGGGCACGAACGCCACGCGACGAAACAGCCTGGATTTTGCCTGGTTTTGTCCCATCTGCCCATGACTGTACGGGCCGGTTGTTGCGAATTCGTGAGGTCTACAAGGCCGCGCGCAGCGCCTCGACAACGCGCTCCTGGTCCGCGGCATCGATCTGCGTGAAGAACGGCAGTGCAAGCGTCCGCGAGCACGCGTCCTCTGCGACCGGGAACATCCCATCGCGGAAGCCGTACCGCTCCCGCATGAAGGGCTGCAGGTGGACGCAGGGCACATACTCCGCGGCGCCGATTCCCTGCGCGCGCAGCTCGCCCATCACCGCGTCACGGTCGATACCCGGCGCGAGCTTGACCACGTAGACGAACCAGGAGCGGGTGTGGTCGGGATCGTCCGCGAGCGGCGTCTCGACGCCGTCGACGGCCGCGAGGAACTCCCCGTAGCGCGCCGCCGCCGCCGCCCGCAGTTCGAGGATCCGGTCGAGCTTCTCCAGCTGGGCAATCCCCAGCGCGGCTTGGATGTCCGTCCAGCGGTAGTTCCACCCGAGGCGGACGTGGTCGAACCAAGCGCCGGTGTCGTAGGTGCGGCCCTGGTTACGAAGGCTGCGGAGCAGCTGCCATTCCCGCTCGGAGTGGGTAACGACCACGCCCCCCTCGCCGGTGGCGATCTGCTTGTTCGGATAGAAGCCGAACACGGCCGGCGGTCCATGGCCACCGATCGTCGTGCCCTTGTACTCGGCGCCGAGGGCCTCGGCGGAGTCCTCAATCAGGGCGAGCCCATGCCGGTCGCAGATCGCGCGCAACGCGTCGAGCTCGCACGGATAGCCGAACATGTCGACCGCGACGACGGCTTTCGTCCGGTCCGTGACCGCAGACTCGACCGCGGCCGGATCGAGGTTCAGCGTCTGCGGATCCACGTCCACGAAGACGGGCGTCGCGCCCTCGAAGATGAAGCAGTTCGCCGAGGCGACGAACGAGACCGGGGACGTGACGACCTCGTCGCCCGGACCGACGCCGGCGATGTGGCAGAGCAGGTGCAACCCGGCGGTGCCGCTCGAGAGCGCGGCCGCGTACGGCGCGCCGACCCGTTCCGCGACCAGCTCCTCGAAGCGGTCGATCGTCGGGCCGAGCGAGAGCCGGCCCGAGCGCAGCACCTCGAGGACGAGCTCCTCTTCCCGCTCGTCCAGCCAGGGGCGAGCGAGCGGGATCTCCCGCGTACCGGTGCTCAAGCTTCCGCGGCTGTGGCCTCGGGCTGCTCGGCGTACTCGAGCCACTGCGCCCAGCGCTCGCTGCGGCCGCGTACCGTGTCGAGGTAGGCCGACTGCAGCTCGAGCGTGACCGGACCGACGCCGAGCTCGACGTCGTCCACCTCTCGCAGCGGCGTCACCTCGGCGGCCGTGCCGCACATGAAGGCCTCGTCCGCGAGGTAGAGATCCGACCGGATCAGGCTCTTCTCGACGACCCGATAGCCGAGATCCTGAGCGATCTGAATCACCGTGTCGCGCGTGATTCCGGGCAGGATCGACGTCGAGAGGTCGGGCGTATAGATGACGCCGTCCTTGACGATGAAGACGTTCTCACCTGAGCCGTCGGCCACGTAGCCCTCGGCGGTCAGGAGGATCGCTTCGTCGTAGCCCGCGCGGTTCGCCTCGGTCACAGCCAGCATCGAGTTGAGATAGACGCCGGTCGCCTTGGCGACGTGCGGGATCACGTTCGGGCCGATCCGCTGCCAGCTCGAGATCTTGGCGCGGATGCCCTTCTTGAGCCCGTCCTCGCCGAGGTAGGCGCCCCACGGCCAACTCATGATCACGACGTCGACCGGGTTGCCGACCGCGGAGACGCCGAGCTCGCCGTAGCCGAAGAAGGCGATCGGGCGGAGGTAGCACTCGGGAAGCCCATTGACGGCGATCAGCTCGTGGCAGGCCGCGCGCAGGTTCTCGATCGAGAAGCCGAGGCTCATCCCCAGCAGCCTCGCGGAGTTCTCCAGCCGCTGAAGATGGTCGGTCAGCCGGAAGACGGCGGTGCCGGTCGGCGTCTCGTAGGCCCGGATTCCCTCGAAGACTCCCGAGCCGTAGTGGAGCCCGTGGGTGCCGACGTGGATCCGTGCATCGTCCCACGCAACCAGAACGCCGTTCATCCAGATCTTCTCGGTCTCAAGCATGCACGACCTCCTTTCTACAGATGTTATGTGCCGGTCTCGACAGCGTCCATCGGTTCAGCATGGGCAAGCCGCATCAGCTCGGTCGGCGCCAGTGCGGCCATGTGTCTCTCCGAACCGGCCCCGATCCAGACGATCGGGTGCCCGAGCAGCGAGCGGTCGACGAAGACGGCCTCGATCTGCCTGAGCGGAAACGGAGCCACCGCTCCGGGCTCGTAGCCGGTCGCATCGCGGACCTGGTCGGCACCGGCGATCCGCGCCTTCGAGCAGCCTGCGGCATCGGCGATCTTCGCCCGGTCGGCACGCCGGTCCCCGGGAACCATCACGAGGATGGAGCGCCCGTCGCAGTCGAAGACGAGCGACTTGACGATCTGGGAAAGCTCGCAGCCGACGGCCTTCGCGGCGTCTTCCGCGGTCGGGGTCCCCTCAGCGAACTCCTCGAGCCGGGACTCGGTACCCGACTCACGCAGGAAGGCGGCGACCCGTTCGACTTCGTCCGGCCAGCGGTCCTCGAGCACCGGCGCAATGTAGCGAGTGGTTTCGCGCCTATGGCTCGGCGGTGGGGACGATCGCGAGCAGGCAGACAAGGCGACGGGCCTCGTCGGGGTGGTGGACTGCATCCCGGTCGGCGATGTACTTGTCCATCACCGTTTTCATCTCGTTCGAGAACGCGACAGCCTCATCCTCCGTCAGCCAGAGGAAGGAGCGACGCCCGCCTGAGATCTCGCGCCAGGCCTCCCTTTCCTCACCCTCGACGAGCGCCCAGCGGCGGAACTCGTCCCGCAGCTGTTGCAGGTAACCGCCCACGATCACGTCGGCGGCCGCCACTCCCGAGGGTGAGGCATTCGAGGTCACCGACAGCCCCCGACCGACGGCCCGCCAGGGCCGCTCGCGGCCGTCCTCTCTGGCCTCCCCGCGCTCGATGATCCCCCACCGTTCCAGCGCCCGCAGGTGGTAGCTCATCGCGCTCGGAGTGAGGCCGGCAAGCTCCGCCAGCTCGCTCGCCGTTCGCTCGAGTCCCTGGTAAAGCTCGTCGACCGCGATCAGACGGGCGGGATGGGCCAGGGCGCGGAGCGCACCGGGCTCGTCAACACGGACGTCGTCTTCGGGACGGCGCCGGGCTCGACGCGAGCGTTTCGCTGCGGTGCCGGCCATCAACTGATCGTACTGCTTGACATCCGATATGTGAAGCAATTACTTTATAAGTGTGAAACGAACGCTTCGGGGTTCGATCTGGAGACATCGGGACCTGCGTCTGATGCTCCCGGCCCGGGCGCTCAGTTCGTACGGCGACGACATCGCCCTCGTCGTACTGACGCTACGGGTGTACGGCGAAGGAAGCGGGCCATGGTCGATCAGCGGGCTTCTCCTCTGCGCGGCGTTTCCCGCCGTGGTCCTGGCGCGGCCTGCCGGGCGCCTCGTCGACGCAGCGCCCTTCCGGACCCTCGCAGTCGCAACGGCGCTGTGGCAGGCCGCGTGTTGCGTGGGGCTCGCCCTCGCGACGCCGCTGTGGACGACGTATGCGCTGGTCCTCTTGCTCCAGGCCGGTCAGGTCGTTGCCCTGCCGACGTGGAGCGCACTGGTTCCAGAGATCGCCGGGCCCGACGAGGTGGGGCGCGCCGTCAGCGCCTCGCAGGCGATGAACACCACGCTCGGCGTTGCCGCGCCCGCAACGGCCGGCCTGGCCACCGCCTGGCTGGGGTACGGGGCGCCGCTTCTCCTGGACGCGGCGACGTTCGTGATTCTCGCGGCCACCGGGGCCTTGATTCAGGCGAGTCGCGGCGGCGGTACGCGGTCGGAGACCGCCGGAAATGCAAGTCCCGGGCCCGTTACCTTCTCTCTGCGGTCCGATGCGCTCCTCTGGCCGCTCATCCTTGGGATGTGCGCGTTGGTGCTGGTGGGCGAGGTCACGAACGTCGTCGAGGTCTTCCTCGTGCGAGGGACGCTCGGCGCGAACACCGCCGCCTTCGGATTGGTCGGCGCCCTACTGGCGGCCGGGATCGTCGCGGGCGCGATCATCGCGGGCAAAGCTGCCTCCGACGCCGGCCGTGCCGTGCGGGCTGTGACGTCGGCGGCCGCAATCGGCCTGCTCCTCGTCGTTGCAGGGGTCGCGCCGACCCTCTGGGTCTTCGGTGTCGCCTGGGCGATCCTGGGCGTCGGGAACGGGATCGTCAACGCAGACGTCAGCACGCTGTTGCTGACGCGGACGCCGGACCATGCTCGGGGCCGAGCGATCGCTAGCGTGAATGGGATGGCCCGCGGCTCCTCTCTCGGAGCAATGGCGCTCGGCGGGTTGGCCGGAGCCGTCCTCGGCGCCCGCCCGACCTTCGTCATCGCCGGAGCGCTCGCGGCCGCCGTTTCGACCGCGGTCCTGGTCCGAATTCGGCGTGAGCTCGCTCCCCGCCTGCCCGCGACGGCTACCCGAGCGAGATGAAGTGCGCGTCGTCGACGAAGCCCTCCTTGAGCACGTCGGCCACCAGGCTTTCCGGCGGCGGCGAGTCGACCGACAGCGCCATCAGCGCCTTGCCGCCGCGGCGCGTTCGCGAGACGGCCATGTTGGCGATGTTGACGCCGGCCTCGCCGAACAACGATCCGAGCCGGCCGATCACACCGGGGACGTCGTCGTAGCGGAAGAACACGAGCAGCGGCGCGAGCTCCATCTCCAGCTCGAAGCCGAGGGCGTTCACGAGCCAGTGACGATTGTCCTTGCCGATCGTCGTTCCGGCGACCCGCACCTCATCGCTGTTCGAGCGGACCGTCACGCGGACGAGGTTGGTGAAGTCGCGGCTCGCCCGGCGGCGTTCCTCGTGCACCTCGATCCCGCGCTCGGCCGCGATCAGCGGCGCGTTCACGTAATTCACCGGTGTGTCGGCGCGGCCCTGGAAGGCGCCGTTCAGTGCGGCGACCGTCAGTAGCCGAGTGTCGTAGCCCGACAGCCCGCCGTAGTAGGAAAGCGTCAGCTCGTCCGCCCTCCCCTCGGCCAGCTCCAGCGCCAGTCGCCCGAGCTTCGCGGCAAGCGGGATAAAGGGCCCGAGCGCCTCCATGTCCTCCGCACGGATCGCGGGGATGTTGACCGCGTTCGTCACGAGCGCACCGTCGAGTGCGGCCGCGACCTGCTCGGCCACGATCAGGCCGGCGCGGTCCTGCGCTTCCTCCGTCGACGCTGCGAGGTGCGGGGTGACGACGACGTTGTCGAGCTCGAGCAGCGGCCCGGCGTACGGCTCCGCCGAGAAGACGTCGAGCGCAGCGGCCGCGACCTTGCCGGAGCGTAAGGCGTCGAACAGCGCGCCTTCGTCGATCAGCTCGCCACGCGCCGCGTTGATCACTCGCACCCCGTCCCGCATCTGCCTGAACGCCTCCTTCCCGACCGAGCCGCGCGTATCGTCGGTCAGCGGCAGGTGCAGGGTCAGGAAGTCGGCGGCGCCGTAGACCTCCTCGGGCGCTTCGACCCGCTCGGCGCCGAGCTCGCGGAAGCGCTCCTTAGCGACGAACGGGTCGTAGGCAACGACCCGCATCCCCAATCCGAGCGCCCGCCGGGCCACTTGCTGGCCGATCCGGCCGAAGCCGAGGACGCCGAGGGTCTTGCCCTCGAGCTCGATTCCGCCGTAGCGCCCGCGCTCCCAGCGTCCCTGCTTGAGGGCGGCGTGGGCTTGGGGAATGTTGCGCGAGAGCGCGAGCAGGAGCCCGATCGTGTGCTCCGCGGCGGAGACGACGGTCGACTCGGGCGCGTTTGCGACGACGATCCCGCGGCGGGTCGCCGTCTCGACGTCGACGTTGTCAACGCCCACCCCGGCCCGCCCGATCACTTTCAGGCGCTCGGCACGGTCCAGCACCTCGGCGGTCAGCGTGGTCGCCGAGCGGATGACGATCGCGTCATAGGCTCCGATCTGCTCGGCGAGCTCGCCGTTCAGCCCGACGTCGACCTCGTACCGCTCACGCAAGAGCTCGACGCCCGCATCGGCGATCGGCTCGGCGACGAGGACGCGCTTCACACGCGGGCGCGTTCTTCGTACGCCTCGAGCGCTCTGGTCACCGCGACCCCCCGCTCGATCTCAGCGCCGAGGTCCGTAAGCACGAGCTCGACCGCGGCGAGCGCGGTCGTAATGTCGAAGACGTCGAAGTAGCCGATGTGGCCGATCCGGAAGATCCTCCCTTTCAGCACCCCCTGGCCGTTCGCGATCGTGATCCCGAAGCGGTCGCGCAGGCTGCTGACGAGCTCGGTGGCGTCGATCCCCTCGGGGGCGCGAATTGCCGTCACGACCGCCGAACTGTCGTCGTCGGGCGAGAAGAGCTCCAGTCCCATCGCCTTCGCTCCCTCGCGGCAGGCGCGGCCGAGGCGGAGGTGTCGCTCGAAAACGGCGTCTAGCCCTTGCTCGAGCAGCATCCCGAGGGCGACGTCGAGGCCGGCTACGAGGGAGACCGGCGGCGTAAAAGGAGCATTGAGGGCGGCCTGCCCCTTCTGCGTCCGCTCCCAGTCGAGATAGAACCGCGGCGCCTCCCCACGCCGCTCCCAGGCGCGCCGCGAAACGGAGACCATCGCCAGTCCCGGAGGCGTCATCAATGCCTTCTGCGAGCCGGAGACGACCACATCGACGCCCCAGGCATCCATCTCCAGAGGGACGGCGCCAAGGCTCGAGACCGCGTCGACCACGGTGAGCGCCCCGCGCCCGCCCGCGGCAGCGGCAATCGATTGCAGGTCGCAGACGACGCCGGTCGAGGTCTCCGAGTGGGTGATGAAGACTGCTTTCGCGCCGCCGAGCTCCTCGAGCCGGGTGGCGACGTCGTCAGCACTCGGGACCTCGCCCCATGCGTACTGGAGGCCGTCAACCTCGGCCGCGTATGCCGACGCGATCGCCCGCCAGCGCTCGCCGAAGTGGCCCGCGGAAACGACGACCACCCGGTCGCCGGGAGAGCAGAGGTTCGCGACCGCGGACTCCATGCCGCCGGTTCCGGCTGCGCCGAAAAGGAGCACGTCTTGGTCGGTGCGAAAGACCTGCGGGAGGCGCGCGAGGGTCCGCTCGTAGATCGGCTTGAAGTCCGACCCGCGGTGATGGATTACCGGCCGCGAGATTGCGGCCAGAACCTCCGGTGGCACAGGCGTCGGCCCCGGCGTCAACAGATAACGCTTCTCGCTCATCTGCGCTGAGCCTAGCTCAGCGGTCGGCTTCTCAGCCGCCTTAGTGGAGCGCAGGAAGAGGGTCGACCGCAGCGCCTCGGACACGCACCTCGAAGTGCAGGTGCGGCCCCGTCGCCTCCCCGGTCGAGCCCACCCGCCCGAGGCGCGTTCCCGTCGCCACGGTCTGTCCGACGCGGACTGAGAACGCAGACAGATGCGCGTACATCGAGACGACTCCACGGCCGTGGGCGACCTCGACCAGGTTGCCGTAGCCGCCCCAGTCAAGGGCGGCGAAAACCACGCGCCCGGGCGCAGCCGTGGCGACGGGCGACCCGGCCGCTGCCGGCAAGTCGATCCCGGGATGGAAGCCGATGCCGCGTGGGCCGAACGCGCTGCCGACCAGCGCCTGTAGCGGCCAGGCGAGCGCGATCGGGCAGCGCGGCGGTGGCGCTCGCAGGGCATGAAGCGTGCCGGGGCCTGCGATGCCGTCAGGGGCCAGGTGTGCCCAGCGCTGGAACTTGATCAATGCGCGCTCGAGGTGTCCGCCGAAGCCGCCGTCGATCCTGGCGCTCGGGAAGCCATGCCACGCGAGCGCAAACTGGAGCTCGGCGACGTCCCAACCCGTCATCCCAGGGGCGAGGGGCCGCGATCCCAGCACGTGTCGCGCAAACCGGCCGAACGCGCGGCGGGTCTTCGG
>DATFXA010000182.1:0-2780 GCA_035258645.1 Gaiellaceae bacterium | reverse complement strand
TGCTCGTCGTCAACCACCGCGCCGCCGATAACCACGACGGCGGGCAGCTCCAGTTCGGTCCAGACGGGCGGTTGTATGCGGGGACCGGAGACGGCGGCGCCGGGGGCGATCCGCCCGATAACTCCCAGAACCTCTCGCGCCGGCTCGGCAAGCTCCTGCGGTTGAACCGTGGGCGCTGGCAAACCTACGCATACGGCCTCCGGAATCCCTGGCGCTTCTCGTTTGACCGCGCCAACGGCGACCTCTACATCGGCGACGTCGGCCAGGGCAGCTGGGAGGAGATCGACTACCGGCCGCACGGGGCCAGGGGTCTCGTCAACTACGGCTGGTCGGCGTACGAAGGGCTCGTTCCGTACACGCCCTCACGGCTGAACCACACCGGGACGCTCGTCAAGCCGGTGGAGGTCTATAGCCACGCCGGCGGCAATTGCTCGGTGACGGGCGGCTACGTCTATCGCGGCAAAGCGGTTCCGGCGGCGCGCGGGCGCTACTTCTACGGCGACTACTGCACCGGAACCATCTGGAGCCTGCGGATCTCCGGAGGCCGAGCCGTCGACAACCGCCGTGAGGCGACCCAGGTGTCGGGGCTGTCCTCATTCGGCCAGGCGGCGAACGGCGAGCTCTACGCGGTCTCCCTCGGCGGTGGGCTCTACAAGCTGAGCCCTTAGTCCGTGCGCGGCGGCCCGCGTGGCCTTCAGATCAACGTCGCTAGCGACGTCTCAGCCCGCGCGGCGCCTCCGCACCTGCGGGCCCTGCTGGCCCAACGCGGCGTATGCAATTGCCTGCAGGGACTCGTTCAGATTCCGAAGCTCGTGCGCGACCCGCGCGAACCCCTCGGCGTGGTCGAGCCGCCGGTTGAGCACGTGGATCTCCTCGACGAGCTTGTCGAGGCGCTCGAGCACGGCGTCGAGCTGGCGGTCGTCGAGAGATTTCCGCTCCGGCATCCGCCCGATTCTAGAGCGCCCTTCACGATGTGGCCTCGTCGCCGGGGTGCGATGGTCGGTTCCAGGCAAGGACGCAGGGAGTGCCCGTATTAGTAAATACGGGCACTCCCTGTATTAGTAAATACGGGCATGACTGAGGACGCCGCCAGGGGCCGTCCAGCGCGGCCCGGCGGCACAGCGTCTCATTGTGAAGGGCGCTCTGTGCCGCGCTAACGGGCCAACCGCTGGGCGCGCGCAAGGAAGAGGATGCCGATCAGCACGCCGGCCGAGTCGATCGCAACGTCGATCGGCGACGAGTGCCGGCCGGTGACGAAGTGCTGGTGGATCTCGTCCGTGACTGCGTAGGCGACGCCGAGCAGGAAGGCCGGCAGCTCGCGGCCGATCGCGCGCAGGAGCAGCAACCCGAAGATCGCGTACTCGGTCACGTGCGCTCCCTTCCGGAGCACCGTGTCCCAGGTGCCGAGGCCGGTGCCGAGGTGAGGGATCGAAGACAGCGCGAAGATCAGCGCCGCCCAGGCGAGCACGGGCAGCCAGGCGGAGACGCGTGAGGTGGACACGGAGGGATGGTAGTCTCGCCCGAAAGGCGAGCGGTAAGGGAACCCGGTGCAAATCCGGGACGGTCCCGCCGCTGTGAGGGGAGACGCTCCTCCGCCAAGGGCCACTGGCGCGAGCCGGGAAGGCGGCGGAGGAGGGAGCCCCGAGTCAGAAGACCTGCCGGTCGCCGGAAATCGAACCCCTCGCGGAAGGAGGATTCGTGTTTAGACGTTCTTTCGTCCTCTCGGCGGCCGTCGCGACCGTCTTGGTGCTCGTCCCGGCGGCTCTCGCCGCGCGGGTCCACGTTCGCGTCGAAGGCAAGACGCAAACGATCTTCGGCACCACCGAGCCAACGTTGAACGTGAAGGCGAACGCCCTCGACGCACTGGAGACGGCCAGCCTTGCCGGCGAGTTCTACTACCACGTCAGCACGACCGGCTTCGGCCCCTACGTCGACCAGATCGGCCGCTATCCGGCCGCCGGCACGGGCGGCTGGGTCTTCAAGGTCAACGGGATCCTGCCGCCGGTCGGTGCCGACCAGGTCACGCTCAAGGACGGTGACACCGTGCTCTGGTACTGGGCCACCTTCAGCGGCCCGGCCGGACCGCTGACGCTCGAGGTCGAGACCTCGATCGTCAAGAACAAGCGCTGCTTCTTTACGACCGGCCGAAACGACGCCGGCCGCTCCTCGCGGGTGCGCGGCGTCGTCTACACGCTCAACAACCGGCGCATCAGCTCGGCGACGGGTGTTGTCTGCTCGCGGCTCGGCCGCTATACGGTTCGCGTCGCCAAGACTGGCGCGATCCGCTCGCGGACGTACAGCGGCCGATGAGGCGACTTGCAGCCGCCGGTCTCGCGGTTGCGGCCCTCGCGGGTTGCGGCTCGAAGCACTCCACCAGTGGGAGCGCGAGGCTCTGGATCACCCGCGATCGCGGGCAGCACGTCCTCGTCGTCGACAAGGTCAAGGCCGGGCAGACCGCGATGCAGGCGCTCGAGCAGAAGGCCAAGGTGAAGACGAGCTACGGCGGCCGTTTCGTCCAGTCGATCGACGGCGTGTCGGGCGACCGGTCGGCGCAGCGCGACTGGTTCTACTTCGTCAACGGGTACGAGGCCGACGAGGGCGCTGCCGACTACACGCTGCGCCCGGGGGACATCGAGTGGTGGGACTACCGCTCGTGGAAGCACGCCATGCACGTCCCCGTCGTGGTGGGCGCGTTTCCGGAGCCGTTTCTCCACGGCTACGCGGGCAAGATGCGCGACGCGGCGGTCGTCTTCGATTCGAAGGCGCTCGAGCCCATGGCC
>DATFXA010000181.1:0-3444 GCA_035258645.1 Gaiellaceae bacterium | reverse complement strand
GGCCCGACCTGCACCTGGTCGGGAAACACCCAGACCGAGGTCGCCCAGCTCGAGGTGGGCCACGTCCAGGGATCAAGCGTGTGCGTGACGGCGCCGTACAGGTCGGCGCGGAACGTTACGGCTACCGCGTTGACCGCGCCTGGCGGATCGACGGCGAGGTCCGTACCGGCTTCGAGCGAGGCCTCGTCGAACGAGGTGAGGTCCAGCGCAGCGAGGACGGCCGGCGAGCCGACCGCCGGCCACCGAGCGGCGACCTCTGCCTCGGTGGGCGCGTTGACCGGGCCGGGCGTCGCCGCATCCAGCAGCGGCTGGAAATCGATGCCGTACAGTCGTCCCCAACGCTCGATCGCCTTGCGGCCGATTGCGCGCTGCCTGGCCTCGGCCTCCGGAATCAGTAGCGGCCGCGCAAAGAGCGTGAGCGTGTGCGGCAGCAGCCGCGCATCCGGCTTCAGCAAGCGGCGCCGGGCATCGAGCGTCGTCTCGAGAATCTCCTCCTCGAACGGCTCGTTCCCGATGATCTCCGCGACGAGGAGATCCGCCCGCTCGGGCAGCTCGATCTGCCTCGACCAGCCGGATATGAGTGTGATCTGGTCCTGAACGTCGTTCGCGGCGAATACGCGCTCGGCGACCTCGGCGATGTCGCTCGCTTCGACCGCGTACACGCGCCGGGCTCCCGCTCGAGCAGCCGCCAAGGCGAGGACGCCGCTACCGGTACCGATGTCGAGCACGACGTCTCCAGGGCGCACCGCTTGCGCCAGCGCGGCCAGGTAGTCGCTGGTCCGGCGGTCGTCGTGGAGCATGCGGGCATGCTCGACCGGATCGGCCCAGCCGCTCGTGGGGCCGTTGTTCGCGCCAGGCCGCACGAGGGCGCCTTCCTCGAGGAGCTGGTTGATGACGCTCATGGTGGGGAGAAAGTCGGTGGAGCTGCGGTCGGCCTCCAGCCGGTCGATCGCCTCGCCAAGGGCCAGCGGTCTCGAGAACATCGACAGCGTTGCGAATCCCCTCGGCCCCAGATTGATGATCGTCCCGTCAGGCGCATCGACCAGGACGTGCCCCGCCGGGTCGATACGCGTACGGACGCCTGGCGCCACTTGCAGGAGCGTGTCCGGCGCGAGGTCGAGCTCGTGCGAGAAGGCCGTTGTCAGGCGACCGCCTCCGGCTTTGGAAGCTTGAGCTCGCGTGCGAGCGCAAGGTCGCGGGCTCGGTCCGGAAGCGCCGCGACAGCGGCGATCTCCTTGCCGCCGTGGCCTTCCAGGTACCTGGCCTTCGGCTTGTTGGCGGTCAGCGCATCAGCTATCGCCTCGGCGATCACGAGCGCGGGATCCGCGTCTGCCTCGGCTTGCTCCACCGGATGATCAGCGGGCTCAAAGCTTCCCCGACTGCGCCTGCAGAGCCTCTCCGTCTTGCTCCCGGCGTACGCCGGCGAACACGTCGGACCCCAGCTCCGCCAGATGAAGCGCGGTCGCGGCGCCGATGCCGGTCGACGTGCCCGTGACGACGACGGGTCCTAGGTCACCGTGCTCGCTGCTCATGAGATCACCACCTCTGCTTCGGGCGCCGGGGCCGGCGTGGCCGGTCGGAGCTCCGTGTCCTGGGCGTGGTAGGCCGCCCGCAGCTCCTCCTCGGCCTCCTTCTTCGGGAAGCGGAAGAAGACGAGCGTCATCCCGATCAGGACGGCGACCAGCGCAGCGGTGTACGCCCACTGGTCGCCACTCAGGAACGACGACTTCGCCGCGGCCGTGATCTGGCTTGCGTACTGCGGGTACTGGGAGGCGAGGTTCTCGGCGCTCGCGTAGGAGACCTGGAGCTGGCTCTGGGTGTTGTCCGTGACGTTGTGGCCCGAAGAGGAGACCGCAGCGCCCATCGCCGACGCGTATCCGGCCGTGAGCAGCGCGCCGAAGATCGAGGTCATCAGCGCGCCGCCGAGGTCGCGCTGGAGATCGGCCGTGCCCGAGGCCATGCCGACGCGCTCGACCGGCACCGAGCCCGTGAGCGAGTTCGAGGACGGCGTGCCCGCCAGTCCCACACCGATGCCGATGAACAGGTACGGGATCGCGACCTGCCAGTAGGACGTGTTCTCCTTCCAGAGCAGGAGCATTCCGACAAACGCCAGCAGCAGGAAGAACTGCCCGAGCAGGAGCGTGAAGCGAGACCCCCGCACGACGACGAGCTGGGCCGAGCGGGGCGCGACAAGGACCATGGCGAAGACCGCGGGCAGAATCGCGGCACCCGACTCGAGCGTCGAGTAGCCGAGCACGTTCTGGAGGTACTGCTGGCTGATGAAGGCCGCGCCCATCAGCGAGCCGAAGACGATGATCCCGGCACAGGCGGCGACCCAGAAGGTGGTGCGAGCCGCGATGTGGAGGTCGTACAGGGGGTTCTTCGCTCGGCGCTCTCGTAAGAAGAAGGCAACTGCCGCTGCAAGTGCGACGATGAGCAGCGCGATCGCGAGGGTGTGCTCGTTGGGGACCGGCAGGAAGTTGATCGAGAGGATGAGCGCGCCGACGAGGACGGCGGAGATGATCCCGCCCAGGTTGTCGACGGGATCGCTCGTCTCGTTGACGTGGCTCGGCACATAGCGGATCGCCATCGGCAGCGCGACCGCGACGAGCGGCAGCGTGACGAGGAAGACCGACTTCCAGGAGAAGTGCTCGAGCAAGAAACCGGAGACGAGCGGCCCGAGCGCGGCGATGCCTCCGCCGAGGGCGGACCAGAGCGCGATCGACTTCGTGCGACCGGGGCCCGACCACAGCGCCGTGATCAGAGCAAGCGTGGTCGGGTAGGCGAGGCCGGCCGAGATGCCGCCGACGACACGCGCGATGAACAGGACCGTGTCGGACGGCGCGAAGCCGGCGAGGAGCGACGCCGGAACGGACAGGCACATGCCGAGGACGAGCAGCAGCTTGCGTCCGTAGCGGTCGCCGATCGCACCGAGCCAGATCACGGAGGCTGCGAGGCCCAGCGAGTATCCGACCGCGATCAGGTCGAGCATCGTCTGCGACGAGTCGAACGACTTGCCGATGTCGGGCAGCGCGACGTTGGCGACCGACAGGTTCAGATTTGCGACAGCCGCGACGAGAATCAGCGACCCGAGCACGAGCCCTGCCCGCTCTGGAGCGGTCGAGCTCGTAGCGCCCGCGGTATCGTCAACTGTGCTCAGGGGCTTCTCCTTGGCGCCGGCTACCGATGCACGCGAGGATCGCCTCAGAGGGTCGGCCGCGCATCGTCCAATCCGGATGAACCAAACCCGGCGCCTTCGCGGCATAGTGACTCCGGCGATGGCCGTTGGGCGTGAGATCTACGTTGTCCAGAACCGGGTCTCGAGGCCCGGCAAGGCCATCGGGACGTGAGCGAGCTCGCCGCCGAGCCCGGCGTCGAGATTCGGCCGCCGTGGCAGCGCCGGGTGCTCAAGATCGTGCTCTGGCTGATCGGGCTCGGGCTCTT
>DATFXA010000180.1:0-7744 GCA_035258645.1 Gaiellaceae bacterium | reverse complement strand
CCCGAGATCAGGATGTTGAGCTTCCCGTGGACGCAGGCCGAGAGGAACTGTGCGGCCTTCGGGGTGATCGACCCGAAGTTGATCAGGTCGTCCATCGTGTACGGGTCGCGGGAGAACTTCCGGATCGTGAGGGTAGGGCCTCGGAGCGCGAGAGGGGGGATGATCGCGTTGACGCGCGAGCCGTCGGGCAGTCGCGCGTCCACCATCGGCGACGACTCGTCGATCCGGCGGCCGATCGTGGAGACGATCTTGTCGATGATGCGCATCAGGTGTGCGTCGTCGAGGAACGAGGCCGGGGTGTGCTGGATCTTGCCGCGGCGCTCGACGTAGATCATGTCGGGGCCGTTGACCATGACCTCGGTCACGGTGTCGTCCTGGAGGAACGGCTCGAGCGGTCCGTAGCCGAGGATGTCGTCGGTGATCTCCTTCGTGATCTTGCGGCGCTCCTCGCGGGTTAGGGGCGTGCGGTCGAGCGCCAACTGCTCGGTGACCGCGCGGAGGACGCGGTCCGAGAGCTCTTCGTCGGTCTGGGTCGTGAAGAGCTGTGGCCCCAGCTTTGCGATGCAGGCGTGATGGACCTGCGTCTTCAGCTCCGCGTACGGGTCGACGACGACACGGCTCTCCGCCGCGGGCTCGCCGAGTGTCGTCTGCCCGACGAGCTCGACGGTGGAGGCCGCGCCGTTGCCGTTGCTCTTGATGCGGTCGGAAAGACCCATGACTAGGCCCTCGCCAGGGCCGCAAGGAACTTCTTCCGCTCCTTGGCCGCCGCCTGCGCAGTGACGAGCGACTTGGCCAGCTCTCGCACGGAACGCGAGAAGTCGGACTTGCTGTCCGCCAGCACCGCCGGGTTCCCCCGGTTGACGGCCAGCGGCACAGCCCGGTCGCTCGGAACCTCGTGCTGGACGACCATCTCGAGCGCCGACTCGACTTCCTTCCGCTGCATCCCGACCTTCGAGTTGGCCCGGTTGAGGACCAACTTGACCCGGTCCTGTGGGAACGACAGCAGCTCGAGAGTCTGCAAGGAGAGCCGGACGTTCTTGATCGTTGGAACGTCGAGGCTCGTCAGCAAGAGCAGCTCGTCCGTGCGGTCGAGCGTGGCGAGCATTGGGCCGTGGAAGAACGGCGAGGTGTCGACGACGATCACGTCATACGACTCCCGAGCCACCTCGAGCAGCCGCGCCAGCTTGGTCTCGGTGACGAGCTCTGCGTCCTCGGGGCGCAGCGGCGCCGGGAGGATGTCGAGCCCGCACGCGTGCCGGTTCGTGTAGCCCGCGAGCTTCTCGGAGTCGAGCTCACCCGGCGCGGTGACCAGGTCGTAGATCGTCTTCTCCGGTTCGAGCCCGAGCATGATCGCGGCGTCACCGAACTGGAGGTCGAGGTCGAGCAGAAGCGCGCGCTTGCCCCAGTGCTTCGCGAGCGACGCCGAGAGGTTCGTGGAAAGCACGGTCTTGCCAGTCCCGCCCTTCGGCGAGAAGACGGTGACCAGGCGGCCCTGGCGTCCGCCGCCATTCGCCTGCTGTTTGCGACCTGCGTGACAGGCCTTCTTGATCGCGAAGACCACGTTGTCGGTCAGCTGCGGAAGCAGCATGACATCGGCGACGTCGGCGTCGAGGGCATCCTCTAGAAGGCTCGGCGAGCTCCCGGACGCGAGCAAGATCACCGGCACTCTCGTGTACTCGCGGATCGCGGCGACGTCGTTTGCCGGCAAAGTCGCGCTGCGCGTCGCGTGCAGCACGACCTGCAGATGCCCTCCGGTCAGCGTGGACGCCCCTTCGAGGACGTTGTCGCTCCAGCCGACCAGCTCGATCTCAGGATGCTTCGCGAGCGCCTCGCGGAGGTCCGGGAGCCCGTCGCAGACGCCCGTCACAAAGACGCGCACGCGGCTCGTCGTTTCCATTTCGTTGATGCTCATCGAGGACCTCCTAGTGTCCGAACGCTCGTCGTTGACCGGCCGAGAGACCGTCCTTCAGGACGCTCCCGAAGCTGTCGAGGTGATCCGCGCTGTCGGCGTCGTGCGTGACCGGACGCAGCTCGAGGTGCCAGCGATCCTGACCGGTGCCACCAGAGGTGTTGGCGAGGATGTACTGGACCTTCTGAGCCTGGCTGTCGGTCAGCGCCAGCATGACGTTCGAATTCGAGTCGACCGACCCGGTGAGCTTGCCTCCCGCGGGCGGTGGCGCTGGTGCTCGCAGCACCCTCACGTCGCGAATCAAGACGCGGCTGTAGAAGACGTCCTGCGAGCCGGGGAGATGAAGCGCCGCGACGAAATCGACACGGTCGCCCGTCTTGAGCGTCCCGGCAAGCAGCTGGTTCTGGTCGCCCGAGAGGGCGAAGGCGCGCATGGTGCCGCGCAGCTGCCCCACGATCCCGGTCTGGGCAACCGGGCTGAAGCGCTGGGTCGTGATCTGCTCGCCCGCGAACGTCGCTTGCGAGGCGACCAGCGACTTGATCTCGTCAGGGCTCGAGATCGCGCCCGGAACGACACTGCGCCGAGGCACCTGCGTCGCGGACACCTCGCCCGCGGCGTCGGAGCCGGCTGTGCCGACCGGGATGTCGTGCTTGGCGACGAGCACCGTAACCTGGTCCTCGCCCCGCTGAACGTGACGCTTGTAATTCGTCACGTAGAAGCTGGTTAGGAGGGCCGCGACGAATGCAAGAGCCACCGCGATCCCGATATTTCTGGCTCGATAGGTCATGTCACCTTTTCTTTCTCGTTTCGAGGACTGTTTCGAGGACTAATTGATCAGCTGAACTGTTCGAGCGCCGAAGTCCGGCGGTTGGTTGCCTCCGGGCGAGGTCTGAATGCCGCCGGCCCAGATCACGTCCGTGAAGTAACCCGACACGTTGCCGTTGTTGCCCTGCTTGTCGACCCCTGTGACGTGGAAGGGGACCCAGCCGATCACGTGGTACTCGGCGTTCGACCCCTGACCGGTGAGCGTGTCGTAGACCGGGAAGAGCATCACGGGGTCCTTCTGCATTCGCAGGTTCATGGCGTCCTGAATCTGGTTCGAGTTGAACTTGACGCCCGGGTCCGAGAAGTAGCCCCCGATCTTCAGCCAGCCGTCGTAGCCGTCTTCGATCCAACTTGCGAGGACCGAGGCGCCCGAGGTTCCCTGCGCTTGGTTCAGAAGGTTGACGAGCGCGAACGCGCCCGGCGCTCCCGCCTGCGACACCGGGATCGTCGTCGGGTAGTTCTTGCCGAGGCAAGGGCCGCCGTTGCAGCCGATCAGCATCGGGTGGAGCTTGTTCACGGCGATCGGGGCGACGTACCTGGCCTGGGAGATGAGCGCGGTCCGGGCGGTGGCCTTCGAGCCGACATTGATCGAGTCGACCCCGAACAGGCGCGAAAAGATGCCGGTGGCCGGTCGCTTCACCTTGACCGTGATCGTGTCGTTCGTTCCGTAGGAGTTGGAGAAGCTGACACCGTCCATGCCGCCGCCGTTCTTGTCGGCGTATTGCGAGGCGAGGCTCGATGCGTCTGCGGTGCTGTTCGGGAGCGCCTGTGCGCCCGCGAGGGCCGCCGCGTCGGCGGTCGCCTGGGTGGCGCGGTCGGCGCGATACCACGACCCGACATCGAGGACGAGCGCTGCCATTCCGAGCAGCACGACGAGGAAGACCAAGGTGAGGACGGCCGCCTGCCCTCGTTCAGTTCTTTCACGTGCATTCATTCGACTCGCTCCGTGGTCGTACTCGAGAGGCGACCCGACTTGACGACGAGGCCGAGCAGGCTGATCGAGTAGGGGTAAGAGGCGGTGACGGTGACGTCGGTGCCCGAATCCCACGTGGAGGTGGGCGGCGAGACCGACAGCTTCGAACCGTCGAGGTCGGTGGCGGAGCTTCGGACCGCGGCCATCACGTCCGCGTCGCGATTCGGGTCATCGCGGCTGACCGCCGCCTTGCGGGCGCCGGCGCGCGTGGCATCCGTCAGCGTGACGTAGTTGTTGAAGACGATGCCGAACTGGATGACCGCGAACAAGATCAGGGCGAGGACCGGGAGCACGAGTGCGAACTCGGTCATCGTCTGGCCCTGCTCGTTGCGGATTTGAATTCTTTTCTTCACGGGATTTTCCAATCGGTTTCGTCTTGGGGGCGGGCCCCTCCCGGGGGAGGGGCCCTTTTTGCCGGAGAACTGCCTAGGGATTACGAGGGGAGGATGTTCGCGACGTTGGTGATCGCGCTGCGGACGTGGGTCGAGAGCAGCGTGATCGCCGTGATCACTGCCAGCGTGATCACTGCGAGGACGACGCCGTACTCAGCCATCGTCTGACCTTCCTCGCGCTTCTTGAGCGACTCGGTCGCCTCGGCGGCGAACACCTGCGCGAATGCGAAGAGCTTCAGCATCTAGTTCACCTCCCTTCTGCTGAGGCCGGGGCGCTCGAGGATCGCCCGATTACCTGCCGGATGTGCGGCGGGGAGAAGCCTTTGAGGGGTGAAAACGAGCCTAAAAAGCGGGCGGCTGCAATTCTTGGTCACGCCGGAAGAACCTCCGTAGTGGTCTGTGGCGTGGCCGCGCCGCCTTATGGCTCAGTTGCAGCGATTCATCGTGAGCGGCAAGCCGGCGGCGTATCCCTCGGTTTAGTGATTGGTTGTCGATCTCCCTACTTCGGGGGAGTTCAGGGCGTGCGGCCTGTCGATAGTCAGGTCAGTCCGTACGGCCCGCGGATCTGGAATTCAGAATCCGCGTCGAAGTGGCGGCCTCGACGCCCGAAAACGGAGCGAAAGGCAATGCCACAACGGAACTCACTGATCAGCAGGCTGCGCTTCGGGCGAGCCTGGGACGAATGGGATGACAACGGAGGGGCCGAGAAGCCCCCTGCGCCCGTGCGCGAGAGCTCGACGCCGCGCACGCGGCGGCGGCGGATCGCCGCCGCGGTGGTCTTTAGCGCCCTCTTCGTCGCCGGCGCCGCCTTCTCGGCCGCGGCCGGTGACGAGGTCCGCTCGACGCTCGAGGGCTCCGCTGCAGAGGCCCAGGCCTCGACGGACGGGACGACGACCGACCCGACGGCAACGACCTCGACCGAACCGGCAGCGGGCGACGACGGTTCCGTCGGCGGCGCGCCGGCCGTGACGTCCGGAGACGCAGGTGACGCGGCGTCCACGGTCGACCCGGCTGCTCCGCCCACGGACACAGCCCCGCCGGCGACCACCGCTCCTCCTGCAGCTACTGCCCCCGCGACGCTCGCGGCGCAGGCGGCCGTCCAGCAGGCCGCGACTCGCTCGGGCGCGGTCGTGAATGCCGCCAAGACGGCCCCCTCGACGGGTGCCACGCAGCCCACGTTCGCCCGCGCGAGCGCTGGGGCACACGCGTCGGCCCGCAAGCCGTCGGCGCCGCCGCCCGCTCCCGAGCTCGACGGCGCCGCGTCCGGCGTCGTCTGGCTGAACAGGCCGCTCACTGATCCAACACCGCCCGCACTTCGGCTGAAGCCGGTGTTCGCGCGGCACCTTCAGGCCGTCGCAAGGGCGAGCCACGTCAACTGGGCGCTGATGCTCGGCGTCCTGCGCGCCGAGGGGCACGAGGGCTCGGCCCCGGCCGGCCTCGGCGGGCTGCGGGTGGTTGCCGCCCGGCTGGCACAAACCCGCCTGGAGAAGGCAAGCCCCTGGGCGCAGATGTTCTCGTTCTCGAGCGACATGACGTTCGCCGACCGGGCCGTTGCCCTCTCGCACTACTACCGGGCGGTCGGCCTGCGGGCACTCGTGCACGGGCTCGAGGCGGAGAAGACTCGGCTGGGCAAGAAAGTGCTCGACGATCCGCGCGTCACGGTCTACGCCGGCGGTCGCGGTGACATCGAGTCCGGACGCGTCAACGTCCGCGTGCTTGCCGCGATCGAGTACCTCGCAGACTCGTTCGGCCAGGTCACGGTCTCGTGCCTGATCAGCGGCCACCGGCTGTTTGCGCGACCGGGAGTGATCTCGGCCCACATCTACGGCCTGGCCGCTGACATCAGCGAGGTCGGCGGAGTGTCGATCTTCGGCCATCAGCAGCCCGGCGGGATCACGGAGCGCGCCGTTCGGGACGTTCTGCTGCTACCGCCCGAGCTGATGCCGAAGCAGGTGATCTCACTGCTCGGTCTCGGCGGACCGTCCTTCCCGCTCGCCAACCACTACGACCACATTCACATCGGCTATTGACCCGCGGGGGAAACCCGGTTTCCCCCGCGAGCCCCCTCGTTTTGTTGAGAGCGACGCCGCCGTTGGTTTGCGCTCCCGGCCGAGCAAGTCGGCCTCCGCGCGCGCGCCGGGCTTCTCCAACGGCGGCATTCAGGAGAGGCCTGGATTCGTGGCGGCGGCGACGGGCTTTGCGGCGCCTTGTTCGGTGCTGGCTTTTAACGTTCGAGGCGAGAAGAGGATGATGAGAACGATTTCGCTCAAGACCGTTGAGGGTCAGGTGGTTTGCGAGGGGTGCCTCGTCGCCGACTCGGCCTGGACCCGGATGCGAGGGTTGCTCGGGCGGCGCGGGCTCGAGAGCGGGGAGGGCTTGCTCATCAGGCCGACCGGGTCCGTGCACACCTTCTTCATGCGCTTTCCGATCGACGTTGTCTTTCTCGCGCGGGACGGAGAGGTGCTCAAGGTCGCCCGGGCGTTGCCGGCCTGGCGGATGGCCGGGGCACCGCGGGCGAAGGCAGTTCTGGAGCTCGGCGCCGACGAAGCAGACCGCCGCGGAGTCCGTGTCGGCGCCCGCCTTGACCTGTCCGTTCTGGCGGGCCACGGTTCGGGGCCGGCCGCGAACCACCCACCGGCTTCAGCCTAATCCCGAAAGACGGGCGGGTGGGAGACGAGGCTGCAACGAAGGCGTGAAAGTTGCGCGGGGCGACCGCGAACCGCGATCTTTCAACCATGCTCGACGTTGCCTCGGTGGCAAAGCGCGCTCGTGGCGAGAACTTTCCGGTCGCCTCGCTTGCATTTCCGCGCGAGCTGCGTCCGCACATTCGCGCGCTCTACGCCTACGCCCGCCTCGTCGACATCCTCGGTGACGAGCTCGAGGGCGGAGTCGAGGCGAGACTGGCGGCCCTCGACGAGCTCGAGCGTGAGGTCGACGCCGCCTACCGGGGCGAGGCGACGTGGCCGGTGGTCGTCGAGCTCCAGCCGACGATCCGCGAGTTCGACCTGTCACGGGAGCCGTTTCTGCGCCTGATCGAGGCGAATAGGATCGACCAGCGGGTCTCCGAATACGAGACGTGGGACGATCTGAAGCACTACTGCATCCACTCCGCGAACCCTTGCGGACGCCTTGTCCTCGGAGTTCTCCGACGCGCTGACGATTCGGAGACCGTCGCCTTGAGCGACGACGTCTGCACGGGGCTTCAGCTCGTCAACTTCCTTCAGGACGTCCCGCGCGACCTCGCGCTCGGGCGCGTCTACCTGCCCGCGGAGGACCGACGCCGGTTTGTCGTCACGGAGCTCGAGCGGCCGAACGAGCCACTTCGGCGCCTGCTCGAGTTCGAGGCCGTCCGGGCACGCGGCCTCCTCTCGTCGGGCGACCCGCTGGGCCGCCGCTTGGGCGGCCGGACGGGACGCGCGGTTACCGCCTTCGCCCGTGGGGGGCAGGCGGCCGTGGACGCGCTGGAGCGTGCCGACTTCGACGTCTTCTCGGGCCGGCCGAAGCCGTCCCGCGCACGCCTCGCCCGCACAGCGATCGGGGCGCTCGTCCCGTGATGACCGAGGCCGCCTACGCGGAGGTCGAGCGGCTGACGCGGCAGCGCGCCCGCAACTTCGCCTACGGGATCATGCTGTTGCCGCGGCCCAA
>DATFXA010000179.1:0-8221 GCA_035258645.1 Gaiellaceae bacterium | reverse complement strand
TCCAGGTGAACCGGTAGGCGCGATACGAGTCGGCGTCCTTCGCAAAGGAGCCGTCGAAGACGACGCGGCCGGCAGCGTCGAACTCCGTGAACCAGGGGTTCTGTCCCCAGCCGACGAAGACGTGGCCCTTCTGGAGCAGCTGCACGTTTCCCTGGCTCCCTGAGAGGAGCCCTTTCGGATGGGTATAGGCGTGCGCGAGGGTCACCTTGCGCCCGCTCAGGTCGACGCGGAGGAGGAGTGCTCGGGACTCCTTGGCGACGGCCGGGTTAGCGCCGTTGTCGAAGATGGAGATCGTGTTTCGAGAGTGCCAGCGCGCGTCGTGCTGCCAGTTGAAGGTCGTCCCGGTCCCCATCGTGAACGTGCTCTTCTTGCCGCCGAGTCGCCAGCGGATCGCACCAGTGCGCCGGTTGATGTCGTACAGCGTGTGGGTGTTTCGCGCCGAGATGAAGTAGTTGCCGTCCGGGCCGAGCGTGACGGAGTTGATGTGGAAGTAGTCGAACGGCTGCCCGCTGCGCGGCTGGGCATACGACTCCGAGAGCGGAACGTGGGCGAGAGCGCTCCACTGGAACAGGACGCGGCCGCTCGGGATCGCGAGCTCCTGGAATCCGGAGTCCCAGGTGTCGCCCCGCTTGATGTAGAACGTGATCAGCGCGGTATTGCGGGACGTGATCGCGAACTCGTGCTCGTCGCCTTGAACGCCGTTCCCGGCGCGGAGGACGGCGATCCGGCGATACGCCCGGTTGTAGATGACGTAACGACCGTCCCCGATTCCGTTTGTGGAGTGCCCCTCCCACCAGGTCAACACCTTCTGGCCGTGGTAGCGCTGCACGCGGAAGTCAGTTGGGCCAAGGGGATCGGGGTGGAACCAGATCGGCCGGCCCCGGTTGTCGATGATCAGCGGCCCCTCCGGCTCGATCTTCTTCGGCGCGATGAAGACGTAGCCGGGGGTCACATTCCCCCTGAGGTCGATCGTCATTGCAGGTGGTGTCAGGTCGGGCCGGGAAACGAAGTGCATGAGCTCGGGGTCTGCGGCCTGTCGCGCCGAGGCGCCGCTCGCACCCCCCGCGACGACGAGCCCGAGCAGCGCGAAGGCAAGAACCTGTCGCAAGGATCCTCCAAGCACGGACGTTCAGACTAGCCGGGTGCGCTCGGGGAAGGATCGCCGTGGCGCCGTGTTCTCGCCGCGGCCCGTCGCTACCCGAGTTCGAGAAGAGGCGCATACGGGATTCGAACCCGTGCCGCCGCCGTGAGAGGGCGGTGTCCTAGGCCACTAGACGAATGCGCCCGGCGGGGCCGAAGTCTAGCCGAACGAGTTCGACGCGACAGCCGCGTGGACGTCGGCCTTGACGCGCTCGACCGACCGACGGACGTTTGATCTAAAGCGAAGAAAACCGCGCATGTGCGGGTCTTTTCGAAAGGCTGCGGGGCTAGGATTCGAACCTAGACTACTCGGTCCAGAGCCGAGCGTCCTACCATTAGACGACCCCGCAAAGGCGTCGCTTGCGATCGCGAAGTGTAGCGGCGGGCTAGGTTTCCAGCCGGTAGGTCGGCAGCAGCAGCTTCTCCGCCTCGCCCTCGATATGGGCGATGACGTCGACGTACGGCTCGAGCCCCGAGCCGCGGAGCTTGGCGCCCAGGAGCTCGTCGACCTGGTAGATCCCGGACGAGTTGTTCATCGTGATCTCGATCCCGATCGGCCGCTCGAGGCCGTCCGCGATCGTCACGTCGTCGATGGCCGCCGCTGAGAGCGAGTGGATCGAGACGCGGCCTCGCTCGAAGGGGATCCTCGAGCGGCCCTTCGCCATGTCGAGCCCATCAGCGACCCTGACGATTCCCGCCTCGAGCGTCAGCGGCCTGCCGTACTCGCGGTGGCTGGTGATCGCGTGCAGGACTTCGGACGAGATCACGGTCACCTCAGGCTCTTCGTACAACCCGGCGAGCAGCTGTCGCTGCTTCGGCTCGGCGAGGAAGAGGCTGAAGTCCTCATGCCCGTCGCGGTGGACGGCCATGCCGATGCAGTGAAGCAGGGAGCCGAGCGTGACCACGACCTCTGCGTCTTCCCGCTTCATGCCGTAGTCGGTGACCATAGACGGCTCGACGCCGTGCTTCGTCAGCTGGCGCAGGAGCTTGAGGGCGATGTTGGTCACGATCTGAACGTGCACCCAGGAGTGGTCGTTGATCTGCAGCCGGACGACGGCGTTGACGTTCGAGACGTGCCACCAGGCTTTGAGCTGCTTGTCCTTGTTGACTCGCTCGAGCAGCGTCCGAAGCTTTCGGTTCCCGCGGGCGGGGACCCTGAGCCGCATCCGCTCGACGGCTTCCGCGGGCGTGAGGCGGGTGTCTTGCTCGGCCTCTTCCGAAACCGGCTGTTCGATTCGCTGCTCGGTCTGCTTGTCGAGCGCCACCGTGCTGGAGACTAAGCGACGTCTTCCGCCCAGTCCCCATAAAGCGACGTATAGAGACCGCGCTTTCGCATCAGCTCGTCGTGTGTGCCCTGCTCAACGATCCGTCCGTGCTCAAGGACGACGATCACGTCTGCGTCGCGGATCGTCGAGAGGCGGTGGGCGATGATGAACGCGGTCCGCCCTGAAAGCAGCAGCCTCAGCGCCTGTTCGATCTTCCGCTCGGTGCCGATGTCGACGGATGACGTGGCCTCGTCGAGGATCAGAACCCTCGGATCCGCAAGCAGGGCGCGGGCGAGAGCAATCAGCTGGCGCTGGCCGAGAGAGAGCCGGCTGCCGCGCTCCTGCACCTCGGTCTCGTACCCGTTCTCGAGCCGCAGGATGAACTCCTGCGCGCCGACCGCTTGAGCCGCGCCCGCGATGTCCTTCGGTGTTGCGTCCGGCCGCCCGAAGGCGATGTTTTCGGCGACGGTGCCGGCGAACAAGAATCCCTCCTGGGGGACGATCCCGAGCTGGCGACGGAGCGAGCTCTGAGTGACGTCGCGAAGGTCGACGCCGTCGAACGTGATCGGCCCCTCGCGCGGGTCGTAGAAGCGTGCGAGCAGCTTCGCGATCGTTGACTTCCCGGCGCCCGTGTGGCCGACGAGGGCCACCGTCGTTCCGGCCGGGACGTCGAGATCGAGGTCCGGCAGGACGTCGGGGCCCTCTCCGTAGCCGAACCGGACGTGGTCGAATCGGACGTGTCCGGTGATCGGAGGGAGCTCGCCGGCGCTGGGCTTGTCGACCACCTGCGGCTCCTCATCGAGCACGTCGATGATCTTGTCGAGGGCCGCGGTTGCCGACAGAAAGGTGCTGTAGAGCTGGGAGAGCTGCTGCACCGGGTCGAAGAAGTTCTGGACGTACAGCAGGAACGCGAACAGCGTTCCGAGCGTGAGAGCGCCCTGGAAGTAGAGGTGCCCGCCGTAGCCGAGCACGACGGCGAGCGCGACGGTGGAGACGAGATCGACGAAGGGGAAGTAGACCGCATTCAGGATCACCGTCCGCATGTTCGCCTCGCGGTACTCCTCCGCGACCTCGCGGAAATTGGCGATGTTGCGGCGCTCGCGCGTGAACGCCTGCACGATCCGCATGCCGGCGATGTCCTCCGCGAGCGTCGCCGTCACGAGCCCGAGCCGCTCCCGGACGGCAGCGTACGCGCGCGCGGAGTAGATCCGAAAGAGGATCGTCCCGATGCTCATCAGCGGGATCACCGCCAGCGTGGCGAGGGCCAGCCGCCAGTCGAGCACGAACAGCAGGATCGCCGTCCCGATCAGTGTCAACGTGCTCTGGACCAGCGTCGTCACGCCGTCCGTGACGAGCTGGTCGAGGGCCTCGACGTCGTTCGTCAGCCGGCTGATGATCACGCCTGCGCGGTTGCGTTCGAAGAAGCCGAGCGAAAGCCGCTGCAGGTGGCCGAAGAGTTTCATCCGCAGGTCGGCGAGGATCCGCTCGCCGACCCACCCGGTCAGGTACGTCTGGACGTAGCTCATGCCCCAGTTCGCGAGCCCGGCAAGCAGGAAGGCTCCGACGATCAGCCAGAGCGCGGCAAGATCGTGGTTGCGGATCCCGTCGTCGATCGCGTACTTGGCCAGAAGCGGCGGCAGCAGAGCAGTCGCCGTCGCCAGCAGAAGCGAGAAGATCGAGAAAATCGTCCGCGTCCGGTAGGGCGTCGTGAGCCGAGCGAGCGTCGCCAGCCGCCGGCGGGTGCGGCGCCAGGACCAGTCCTCGACCTCGGCGCCCCGCTGCATCGTCAGGTGGCTCCCGGGTTGCCAGACCCTCATCGCGCGCCGGCGCCTTCTGCTCCACGCCCACTTCCCCACCCGGGTGGGGAGGAGGTCCACCCGCCACCCGCGGTGAGCGTATCGGCGCAAGTTGCGCGTGTCTGTGCCGGGCCGGCTTCGAAACGGTGAATCATGCGACCTCCGCCTCCTCGGCATCCTCGACCAGCGAGCGTGCCTCGACCGCGTCCGCGAACTGCCGTTCGAGCAAACCGTGCTCGTAGATGTCGCGGTAAACCTGGCTCGTCTCGAGCAGGTCGTCGTGGGTGCCGCGGGCCGCGATCCGTCCCTCGGCGACGACGACGATCTCATCTGCGAGTGAGATCGTTGAGAGCCGGTGCGCGATGATCAGCGTGGTCCGGCCTTGCATCGCCTCGCGCAGGCCGAGCCGAATCCGTGCCTCGGTGCTCGCGTCCACGGACGCCGTCGCGTCGTCGAGAATCAGGATCCGCGGGTCGACCGCGATCGCTCGGGCGATCGCAAGCCGCTGCCGCTGGCCGCCGGAGAGCGTGATCCCGCGCTCGCCGATCACGGTGTCGTACCCCTCCGGCAGCCGCTCGATGAACTCGTGCGCCTGAGCGAGCCTCGCGACATGCTCCAGCTCGGCATCGCTGAGGCCCGGCGCTCCGAAGGTGATGTTCTCGCGGACAGTGGCCGAGAACAGGAAGGTGTCCTGCGAGATCGCTCCGATCTCACCGCGGAGGGAGCTCAGCGTCACGTCGCGGACGTCGGTTCCGTCGATCGTGACCCGACCCGACGTGACGTCGTAGAAGCGTGGCACCAGGGAGGTGAGCGTCGTCTTCCCGGCACCGGTATGCCCGATCAGCGCGATCGTCCGCCCCGGTGGCACGTCGAGGTCGATCTCCTCGAGGACAGGGCGTCCCGGAAAGTACTCGAAGCCGACCCCTTCGAAGCGGATGTGCCCGCCCCCGGCAGGGAGCTCGCCTGCGCCTGGGTGATTCGTCACTTCCTCCGGCTCGTCGATCACCTGGAAGATCCGCTCGCCCGATGCCGTCGCGCGCTGCGCCTGGCCGATCCACATCCCCAGTGACCGCAGCGGTACGACGAGCAAGCCAAGGTAGAGGTTGAACGCGACGAAGCCGCCGACGGAGAGCTCGCCCGAACTGACCATCCGCGCGCCGACGAGCAGGACGGCGGCCTGGGCCACGAGCGGCACCCATGAGATCAGCGGGACGTAGAGGGCGCGCTGGCGGTTGGCCTTGATCGTCTGGTCGAAGACCGCCTCGGTGCGGGCCGCGAACTTTTCGCGCTCCCTTTCTTCTTGGGCAAACGACTTGACGACGTGGACGCCGACGATGTTCTCCTCGGCGACGGTCGCGACATCGGCGAGCTTCTGCTGGACCTCGCGCAGCGTCGGGTGCGCGACGTGGCTGTAGCGGTAGGCGAGCGCGACCAGCACCGGCGTAATCGCGAGCGTGATCAGCGCCAGCTTCCATTGAAAGATGAACAGCACTCCCGTGACGAAGACGACGGTGAGGATGTTCTGGAAGAAGAAGATCAACCCGTAGCCTAGGAAGAACCGCACGCCTTGAAGGTCGACGGTCGCACGGGACATCAGCTGACCAGTCTGGTGGCGGTCGTAGAAGCCGAACGAGAGCCGGACAAGCCTGGCGTAAAGGTTGTGGCGTAGATCCATCTCGACCGCGAGCGCTTGCCGGCCCGAGATCATCCGACGGCCGTACATCAGCACGGCTCGCAGCACTCCGAGCACCACGATCGCCCCGACGTACTCCCACAGCTTGTTTGAGTCGTGAGGTGATAGCGCATCGTCGATCACGTTTTTGGTGAGCCACACCAGCGCGATCTGGCTGCCCTGGTAGCCGATCGCGAAAACGGTCGAGATCGCCACAGACGCTTTGTACGGCCGCAGAAATCCCAGCAGTCGGAAGAACGTGCGTCGGTAAGGAACTGGAACCGTGGCCATCGTCAAAACCTAGCCGCCGCCCACCCTTCTGGACGTTCTCGGCTAACTGCGGCCGAGTCGGCCTATCTCGTCCCTGATCAAGGCGGAGGCACGTGCGACGCGCTCCCGGTTTGCCGGATCGTTGAGCCAGCTACTGGCGCCGGACGGATGGGGCAGGGGAATCACCGCAGCGCCGTCTCGCTCGTAGCGATTTCCCACGCACTCGGTCACGCTTCTCAGGCCGAGGAGCCGATGCGCCGCCAGGCCGCCCACCGGGACGACCAGGTCCGGACGAATCAGTCGGAGCTCCCACTCCCGCCAGAACGAGCAGAGCTCTTGCTCCCGTGGCGACGGCGTACGGTCGCCGCGGCCCGAAGCCGCCTTGCCTGGATAGCAGCGCGTGACCGAGGCGCAATAGAAGGTGGCGTAGAACTCGTTCTCGTCGAGCTCGAACCAGCGCCGAAGCGTCCTGCCCGCCCGGCCTCGCCAGGGGAGGCGTTCTTGCCCTTCGACGGCGCCAGGGGCCTGCCCGAAGACGTACGCACGCTGGCCCGTGTAGGGCTGAACGACCGGGAGCGACTCGAGCGGATACCCGGCCTCCTCGCAGGCTCGGCAGACGCGGTTGTCGTGGTGGAGTGATCGGACAGAGCGGTAGCTCGACCGTCTTCGAGTCATGCCTCGACCGCGACGAACCAGCGGCCGGCAAAGAGCGTCCGGCCGCCGCCCACCTCGTCGGCGAGCGATCCCGGTTCGAAGTAGCGCTTGTACACCTGCCAGACCGAACCGTCGTTGAGCACGCGTTCCTGCCATTCGACCGGCGCGACGTCCTCGTGAAGCGCCGAATCGACGACGACGAGTTCGCGCGCAACGCGGCGGGCCTCGCCGAGAAACGTCGTGCGGTCGCCTTCATCGAGGTGCCCGTAAAAGAAGCTGGTCAGCAGCCGCTCGAAGGAATCGTCCGCGAATGGGAGCTCGAGCGCGTCGCCCTGGATGAATCTCCCGTGAGGGACCTTTGCCTGGGCGAGCTCGAGCATCGATGCGCTTTGATCGAGCCCGGTGATCTCGCCCCGAACGTGCTGGGTGAGGAAGCCGGTTCCACAGGCAACGTCGAGCGTCACTACAGGCCGGAGCGCCGCGAGCGTGTTGATCAGGGCAGTTCGTTCCTCGTCCCAGCCGGGTCGGTCTCGGTCCGCGAAGAGCCCGGTTCCGAGCCACCAGTCGTCGTACTCGGGCGCCCGCCGCTCGTAGTACGCCTTCACGCGGTCCTAGACTACGCGCGTGCGTTTGCCGCTCGAGTCGGTGCCGAACTTCTCCGAGGGGCGCGGCGGGGAGACGATCGACGCGATCGGCGATGCACTCTCGTCGCGCGCGCGGCTGCTGGACGTTCACGCCGACGCCGATCACAACCGATCCGTGTTCACGCTCGTCGCCGACGACGTTGATCTCGTTGATGCGCTCGTGGCGGGAGTTGCCTCGGCGGTCGAGCTGATCGACCTGCGGAGCCACGACGGTGCACATCCGCGGATCGGCGCGGCGGACGTGGTACCCGTCGTTCCCGTGCGGCCGTCTGACATGGAACGCGCGAAGCGGGCCGCGCTGGCGCTGGGCGAGCGGATCGGGAGAGAGCTCGACCTGCCCGTGTTTCTCTATGGCGAACTGGCGCCGGGGCGCGGGCCGGCCTTCTTCCGTTCGGAAGGGCTCGAGGCTCTCCGCCGCCGTGTCGAGTCAGGTGAGTTGACTCCCGCATTCGGGCCGGACCGGATCGGCGAGCGTTCAGGCGCCGTGCTCGTCGGAGCGCGGCGGCCGCTGATCGCGCTCAACGTCAACCTGCGAGGCGGGCTCGAGACTGCGCGTGAGATCGCCTCGATCATTCGCGAGCGCGACGGCGGGTTTCTCGGCGTCCGTGCCCTGGGGCTCGAATTGCCGCGGGCGGGGCTTGTTCAGGTGAGCATGAACGTCGAGGACTGGGAAGCGGCCGCGCTACACGAACTTGTCGACGCGATCGAGCACGAGGCGTCCGCCCGGGGCGCGGAAGTCGTTGGCTCCGAGCTCGTGGGCCTGATGCCGGGCGGAGCAGC
>DATFXA010000178.1:0-12789 GCA_035258645.1 Gaiellaceae bacterium | reverse complement strand
GCTCTACAAGCACACGCCGCTGCAGACGACCTTTGGCTACAACGCGGTCGCGCTCGTCGACGGCGTCCCGAAGACGCTGGCGCTACGCGATCTGCTCGGGCATTACCTCGACTTCCAGCGTGAGGTCATCACCCGACGCTCGAAGTACGAGCTCCGCAAGGCCGAGGCCCGCGCCCACGTCCTTCAGGGCTACCTGATCGCGCTCGACAACCTCGACGCCGTGATCGCCCTGATCCGAGCCGCCGACGATACGGATGCCGCGCGCGAGGCCTTGATGAGCGAGTTCGAGCTCTCCGAGGTCCAGGCCCAGGCGATCCTCGACCTGCGGCTCCGGGCCCTGACCGCGCTGGAGCGCAAGCGCGTCGAGGAGGAGCACGCCGACCTGATCGAGCGCATCGCCGAGCTCCGGACGATCCTGGGCGACGAGTCCCGGATCGACGGGCTGATCCGCGAGGAGCTGCTCGAGATCAAGGAGATCTACGCGAAGAACGACGACCGCCGGACGGAGATCGTCGCCGCCGAGGGCGAGCTCGAGCTCGAGGACCTGATCGCGGAAGAGGACATGGTGATCGCGATCACGCGCTCGAACTACATCAAGCGGATGCCGGTCACGACCTACCGCGAGCAGAAGCGCGGCGGCCAGGGCGTGATGGGGATGGACTTGAAGGAGGACGACTACATCGAGCACCTCTTCGTCGCCTCCACGCACGACTACATCCTCTTCTTCACGAACGTCGGGAAGGTCTACCGGCTGAAGGTGCACGAGCTCCCGCTCGGGTCGCGCCAGTCCAAGGGTCGGGCGATCCAGAACCTGCTCCCGTTCCGGCAGACCGAGCAGGTGCGGGCCGTGATCCAAACTCGCGACTTCGAGGAGTCGAAGTACCTCGTCTTCGCGACGAAGAACGGGATCGTCAAGAAGACCGAGCTCGCCGCCTACAACACGCCGCTCAAGGCGGACGGGATCATCGCGATCAAGATGCGCGAGGACGACGAGCTCGTCTCCGTCCAGCACTCGACCGGCGAGGACGACATCCTGATGGTCTCCCGCATGGGCCAGGCGATTCGCTTCAGCGAGAAGGAAGCGCGACCTATGGGCAGAGACACCGGTGGCGTCAAGGGCATGAGCCTGCGCAAGGGTGACGAAGTGATCTCTGCCGACGTGATCGGCGTCAACGAGGGCGACCTTCTCGTCGTGACCGAGAACGGCTACGGCAAGCGGACGAAGCTGGCCGACTACCCGCGCAAGGGCCGCGGCGGCCTGGGTGTCAAGACGGCCCAGCTTGTCGAGGGCAAGGGCCGGCTCGTCGGCGCCCGCGTTGTCCGGGAGGGCTACGCGGTGATGCTGATCTCGACCGCCGGCACGGTGATCAGGATGCCGGTCGAGGACATCAAGCGCTCCGGCCGAGCCACGCAGGGCGTGATCGTGATGCGGTTCAAGACTGACGATGAGCGGGTGTCGGCGCTCGCGCCCGTTGTCGAGTCAGACGAGGATGCAGCATTGGACGAAGAACCCGCTCCAGAAGTCGCATCCGTGCCCAAGGACGCGTAGTTTCATCTGTGTCGAAAGACGCGTAAGTTCTGGTAGAAGCGGGCGGATTTTGCAATAGTTTCTATCGCGGCCCCTTCGAAGCTGGAGTCGGGGCGCTATACGTTCAAAGCAGGAAACCAGCCGCGGTACGCGGCGAGCCGCAAGGAGAGGTGCCATGACCTATTCGAAGAACGTCGAACTCCTCGAGCCGATCGACCTCTCCGAACATCTCGACAAGGTTGAGCTCTACCTGGGCCAGGTCTGCCAGATCGCCGGAATCTCGAAGATGCAGCTCGACTACTGGACGAACAAGGCGCAGATCCCGACCAAGGGCAAGAAGCAACGGATCTATGACATCGACGCGCTCGAGACGGTCATGCTGATCAAGCAGGCCAAGGACAAGGGCCTCAATCTCGGCGCTGCGATCGACGCCGCCAGGCGATTCCGAGAAGCCGGCGCTAAGACTCCGGCGTAAGAACCAACCTAGTGATCTAGATCACTTGGCTGCGCGCAACGCGGCGGCCGCCGCCTCCGGCGCGAGCAAGTTGACGTAGATGCCTGCGCCGAGCTCGATGCCGGCGAAGACGGTCAGGCGCGGCAGCACTTCGATGTGCCAGTGGCCTCGGTCGTGGAGCCAGGCGTTCGCCGGCACCGGGCCTTCGAGTACGTGTAGCCGCCGCAAAGACTCAGACAACAACCAGAGCGCCGGCGCCAGCAGCTCGCTCTCGTAGCCGCTCCCCGCCGGGTGCTCGCGTGGGGCGATCAGGAGCTCGTAGGGGAGGCGGCCTCCGTAGGCTGCCAGGGCAACAACGCCATCCCGCTCGACCACGCGCCGCTCGCTCGCGGCGAGCTCCGTCTCCACATGACGGCAGACGGCGCACTCACCGCCGTTCTCCTCGGCACGCACTGCCGGGGGCGGCTCGGCGAACCAGACCAGCTGCGTGTGACTGTGCGGCAGGCTCGCACCGGCTTCCCGTCCTTCGTTCAAGAGCGCATGGACGTAGGGATAGCCGGCCTCCTGCGCCGCGATGGCCCGCTGGCGCCAGGCGGCGGCGACGCCCCCGGTCTCGTCTTCGCTCAGCTCCGCGAAAGAACGGACGTGGCGCGGCGTCGAGACCACGACCTCGTGATGTTCGAAGACCGGGTAGAGGTTCGGCACTACCCGAACCGTCCAGCCCGGCGCATCGGGTGCACCGCCGCCTGGACGGATAGCGAAGGTCTCCGGCGGCGTCCGGTCCTCCCGGCCCTCGCAGAAGGGGCAGGAGGTGAGCTCCTCCTCGGTTGGCAGGTCGAGGTCGGCCCTCGCATTTGCGCCCGGTCGATGCGCCCTGCCGGGCGCGATCACGACCCACTGGCGGGTGACCGGGTCTTGGCGAAGCTCTCTGCCGGCGGTCAGCTCGAAGCTCCGCCGCCGTTCTTCTTCTCGAGGAAGGGACTGATCAGATCGATCGGCGCCGGGAAGACGATCGTCGTCGTCGGCGAGCCGCTGATGTCGAGCAGCGTCTGCAGGTAGCGCAGCTGGAGCGCGATCGGGTGATTCTCGATCACGAGGGCCGCGTCCTTGAGGCGTTCGGAGGCCTGGAACTCGCCCTCGGCGGCGATCACCTTGGCGCGCCGCTCGCGCTCGGCCTCGGCCTGCCGTGCCATCGCGCGCTGCATCCCTGACGGGATCTCGACGTCCTTGACCTCGACGATAGAGACCTTGATCCCCCACGGCGAGGTCGCCTCGTCGATGATCCCCTGGAGGATCGAGTTGATCTTCTCGCGCTCGGAGAGCAGCTCGTCGAGCTGGTGCTGGCCGAGCACGGACCTCAGCGTCGTTTGCGCGATCTGGGAGGTCGCGACCATGAAGTTCTCGACCTGGACGATCGCTGCGCTCGGCTCGACGATCCGGAAGTAGGCGACCGCATTCACGCGCACAGGCACGTTGTCCTTGGTGATCACTTCCTGCGGCGGGATGTTCAACGTCACGGTCCGCAGGTCGACCCTGACCATGCGGTCGACGATCGGGATCAGGATGAAGAGGCCGGGACCCTTCGGGTGGGGCAGCAGCCGGCCCAGGCGGAAGACGATTCCGCGTTCGTACTCCCGCGCGACCTTGATCGCCGAGATCAGGAAGAGGATCAGCAGGAAGGCGAGAACGACGACGACGATCAGTACAGCGGCCATGGAATTCCTTTCGCTGAGGTAAAGCGATCCTACGAGAGGACGGGTTCTTCGGCGGATTCGATGGGCTCGACGTCCAGGACGAGCCCGTCCTCGATGCCATCGACGCGGACCTGCTGGCCGCGCTTGAGGGAGAGACCTTCGGGCGCCTTCGCGCGCCAGAGCTCACCGCGGACGAAGACCTGGCCGTCGCCGCGGAACTCGCCGATCTCGCCGACGATCGTGTGCGGCCCGACCGAGACCGGGCTGCGGCGGATCTGAACCGCCTTCGTCATCGCGAAGAGCCAGGCGGCGCCGAGCACGACCGCGATTGACGAGATCAGCCACGCGTTCGCGTGGTACGGGGCTGGAGCGTTGCGGAAGAGCATCAACGACCCGACCACGAACGAGATCAGTCCGGCGACCGTCAGCGCGCCGTGGCTCGTGACATGTGCGTCGATCACGAACAGTGCGATCCCGAGCAGCAGGAGCGCGATGCCGGCCCAGCTGATCGGCAGCACGGCGAAGCCGAAGAGCGCCGTCACGAGCGCGACGGCGCCCAGCGCGCCCGGTAACACGACCCCGGGGTGGAAGATCTCGTAGCCGATGCCTGCGATCCCGGCGAGGAACAACAGCGTGATCAGGTTCGGGTCGATCAGCGTGTTCAGCAGCCGGGTGAAGAAGCTGGGGTCGGCATTCGTGATCTGAGCGTCGGCTGTGTGCAGCTTGTAGTGGTTCGGGATCGTCACGCGGCCGTCGATCTTGTTCAGCAATGTCGGCAGGTCCGGCGCCACCACGTCGATCACGTTCATCCGCAGCGCTTCTTGCTCGGTCAGGTTCGACGCCTGTCGTACCGCCTTGTCGGCCCAGTCGCCGTTCCGGCCGTGGTTTTCCGCGAGCGAGCGCAGCTTCGCGGCGAAGTGGTTGATCACCTTGCGCCGCAGGTCGGAGCCGAGGTTGCCGCCGCTCTGGTCGATCGGGGTCGAGGAGCCGATATTGGTGTCAGGCGCCATTGCAAGCACGTCTGCCGCCTGGGCGACGAAAACGCCGGCCGACGCAGCCGCAGCGCCCTTCGGCGCCACATAGACGATGACCGGAATCTTCGAGGCGAGCTCCTTCTTGTAGATCGACTCCATCGAGCTCGAGAGGCCGCCCGGAGTGTCGAGCAGGATCACGGCCGCGTTGTAGTGATCGTCCTGAGCCCGTTGGAGCTGATGGTTGACGTAGTCCGCCGTGACCGGGTTGATCTCGAGCGGAAAGTGAATTGCGAGCACTCGCGGCCTCGAGGCCGCGCTGGCCGAAGCGGCAAGGACGAGCGCCACAGCCAGCGAGCCGAGCAGCGCCAGGCTTCGTTTCACGACTGTAAAGGTACTCCTAAGAAGCCTTGCGGGGTGGCGGGGGCTCTGCGACCCTCGGGTGCGGGTCGTCCGCGCGTGAAGCTCTTTTTTGCCGCACTTGCCGTCTTTTTTGCCGCGCCGGCGGTCGCGGTCGCCGCTCCGAGCGTGGTCGCGCGCAATCTCTCAGTCCAAGCTGGGCTCGTGGCGCAGGCGCCGAACACGTTCGATCTGGTCGGCCTGCACTGGAAGGGATCAGGCGCCATCCGCTTCCGGACGCAGCGCGCCGACGGTACCTGGAGCCGCTGGCAGCTCTCGGCGCCCGAGGTCGACGACCTGCCGGACCGCGGCACGCCCGAGGCGAAGCGGAGCCGAGGCTGGCATCTCGGGAACCCGTTCTGGGTAGGACGGTCGGAGCGGATTCAGTACCGGTTCGACGGCCCGGTCAAGAAGCTGCGCGCGTTCTTCGTCCGCAGTCCGCTGCTCCGCGGGACGCCCCAGCGCCTGCAGGCTTTCACCGAGAACGCCCCGCCGGTCATCACGCGGGCCCAGTGGGGAGCGAACGAGTCGATTCGCCGCAACAAGAAGAAGGGCCCCAAGATCGCGGACAACGTCCAGGTCGCGATCGTCCACCACACGGCGGGTACGAACAACTACTCACGCTCGCAATCGGCAGCGATCGTCCGCGGAATCGAGCTCTACCACGTGCTCGGGAACCACTGGGACGACATCGGTTACAACTTTTTGATCGACAAGTACGGCCAGGTCTTCGAGGGCCGGTACGGGGGGATGACCAAGGCCGTTGTCGGGGCCCATGCGCTCGGGTTCAACTCCGGCAGCGTCGGCGTGGCACTGCTCGGGAACTACAACAATGCGACGCTGACCTCTGCGGCGCGGGCGTCGCTCGTGGCCCTGCTGGCCTGGCGGCTCGACGTCGCTCACCTCGATCCGCTCTCTCAGGTGACACGGATCTCCACCGGAAATCCCGAGTACAGCAAGGGCACGCCGGTGGCGTTGAATGCGATCTCCGGCCATCGCGACACCTACCCGACGAGCTGTCCGGGGACCAACCTCTATGCCCAGCTGCCTTCGATCAGGCGCCAGGTCGCCGCAACCGGGTTGCCCAAGATCTACTCGCCGATCGTGATCGGCGGCGTGGGCGGCAACGTGCGCTTCACGGCGCGGCTCTCGTCAAGACTTCCATGGACCGTCACCGTCACCGACTCGCTCGGCCGTACGGTGGCGACCGGGACTGGAACGGGCTCGGCGGTCGACTACACCTGGGACGCGACCCTGACGCCGATCAGCAGCTACAGCTACACGATCACCGCCGGCGGCGTCGGTACCGCCGCGGCGAGGCCCGCGACCGGGCTGGTCGGCGCGACGCTTCCGACCGTCTTCATCAGCCAGCTGAAGGTCGACCCGTCGGTCGTCAGCCCGAACGGCGACGGCGTCGGGGACGCGGCTCGGATCACGTACATCCTGAGCGAGTCTGCTCCGGTCACGATCACGCTCGAGGATTCCGGCGGCCACACCCTCTCGACCCTTTCGAGCGGCGTCGCCGACCACGGCTCGCACTCGTTCCTCTGGAACCGGGTGACCGTGCCCGACGGCCGTTACGCGATCGCCGTCACCGCAGGCTCCCCCACCGGCAAGCACGTCACGAGCAGGGTCACCGTCTACGTCGACAGAACGGTTTCGCAGCCAAAGCTGTCCGCGCCGGCCCTGTCCCCGAATGGCGACGGGCGCTTCGACACGACCGCCCTTTCGTTCCGGCTCAACGTCGGTGCGCAGGTTCGCGTTGAGCTCTGGCGGGGCTCGAAGCTGGTCGGGACCGTGATGACACAGACCCTGGGCGTCGGGCCTGCGCAGGTGACGTGGGACGGCACCCTCGCCGGGAAGCGTGTTGCGGACGGGAGCTACCAGCTCGTGCTCAAGGTGAAGGACACGTTGACGACCGTCACCCAGAGCTTCCCGGTCGTCGTCGACACGAGGCCGCCGCGCTTACGCTTAGCCTCCCGGTCGCGGCTGCGGTTCTGGACGAACGAGCCCGCAACGGTGACGGCGAGCTTCGGGTCGCGGCGCGTCGTCAGACGGGTGCGGGCCGGGTACTTCACGCTGCCGTTCCTACGCGGCGCACGCCATTTCACACTGACGGCGACGGACTCGGTCGGCAACACGAGCGTGTCGCGTTTCTAGCTCGCGACCGCGGCTCCAGTCCGATGTAGCTAGTAACAGACTGTTACAAGTAGGCCGGACCGAGCTGAGCACACGCAATCGGCTCGCCTCCGCCGTTTTCGGTGCCGCCGAGCCCGGCGGCCTGGTCACTCCGGACCGGGCTTTCTTAGTGACAGGCTGTTACTTGGTCGCCAGCCACCCGTCATAGCGGCGCTCGAGCGCGGCCAAGAGCTCGACCAGCAGCTCGACCCTGTCGACCGGCTCCCCGGTCTCCGCCAGCAACGACGTCGCCGGGATCTGCACGTCGACGGGAAGCTCCTCAGCCGGAACGTTGACGTTGATCCCCGTGCCGAGCACGACCCGGCCCTCGCTTGCTTCGCCGAGGATCCCCGCCACCTTGCGGCCCCCGATCAGGACGTCGTTGGGCTCCTTCAGCCCCGGCTCGAGCGAGGTGACCGTGCGGATAGCGTCGGCGCAGGCTTCAGCGCCGACGACCGTCAGCTGCGGGAAGACCGACGCGTCCACCGCCGGGCGCAGCTGCACCGAGCAGAGGATGCTCGTCCCGGCCGGTACCTCCCAGCTGCGACCCAGGCGGCCGCGGCCCTCCGTCTGCTCGTCGGCAACGGCGACAGCGCCTTCGGGCGCATCAGGCGACAAAAGCCGCTGCGTCGACGGCGTGCTCTCGACGTACGTGTACTCGTGTCCGAAGCGGCCTTGCAATCGCGGAACGACCGCCTCGGGCGTCGGTGTGTCCTCCACCGGCAACTAGACTAACGCCGCCGTGCAACCCTCCCTGCGCAAGCGCCGTCAGATTCCGCAGACACCGCGGCCCGAGCGGCCGCTCGTCTACGAGAGGCTGAGCGATGCGATCCTGGTCAAACGAGCGAAGGACGGCGACAAGCGGGCGCTCGAGGCGCTCTGCGAACGCCATGCGGCCAAGGTCGAGCGGCTCGCGGGCCACCTACTCGCCGATCCCGAGGACGCACGCGACGCTGCTCAGGAGGCGCTCGCCAAGCTCTGTGTTCGGATTGGCCAGTTCCGCGGCGAGTCGCAGTTCTCGACGTGGCTTCACCGCCTCGTGGTCAATACGTGCCGAGACGTCGCCGCGCGCCAGCGCGTGCGACGCTGTGAGCCCCTCCACGAGGACGAGCGCGTGGCGGACGACGCCGATCCGGCTCGCGAGGCCGGGCTCGCGGAGCTTCGCTCAGAGCTCGCCGACAGCCTCGCCGAGATCTCGGCAGACCAGGCCAAGGTCGTCGTGCTGAAGGACGCGCTCGACTTCTCCTTCGCGGAGATCGCCGAGGCTGTCGACATGCCGATCGGGACGGCGAAGTGCTACGCCCACCGGGCGCGCGCGGGGTTGCGAACACGGCTGAAGCGCGACGTGGCGTGACGATCGCCCTACCCCTCGACCGCACCGCCATCGAGGCGATTTTGCCGCACCGCGAGCCGTTCCTGCTGATCGACGAGGTGCTCGAGCTCGAGCCCGGTCAGCGCGTCGTCGCTCTCAAGCGTGTGCGGGAGGACGAGTGGTACCTCCGTGGCCACTTCCCGGGGCGACCCGTCATGCCGGGCGTCCTGATCGTCGAGGCGATGGCGCAGACGGGCGCCGTCGCAGTTCTCTCCGAGGAGGAGAACCGCGGGCGCATTGCTCTCTTCGCAGGCATCGACGACACCCGCTTCAAGCGGATTGTCGAGCCGGGCGATGAGCTTCAGCTCGAGTGCCTGCTCGAACAGGTACGCGGGCCGATCGGCAAAGGAAAGGCCAAGGCGACTGTGGACGGCCAGCTTGCAGCCCGCGGCACGCTGACCTTCGCTGTGGAGCAGTCGTGATCGGCACAGCGAATGGCGCGATCTCGATCACGGGCATCGGCGCGTACGCGCCCGACCGCGTAATGACCAACGACGACCTCTCGAAGATGATGGACACCTCCGACGAGTGGATCGTCGAGCGGACCGGGATCCGGGAGCGGCGCATCGCGGCCGACGAGCAGGCGCTTTCCGACCTTGCACTGCCCGCTGCGCGTGCAGCGCTGGCGCAGGCCGGCGCCGGTGGAGGTGACGTCGACTTGATCATCGTCGCGACCGTTACGCCCGATATGGCGTTCCCCTCCGCATCGGCGATCCTGGCCGACGAGCTCGGTGCGGACGAGGCCGGCGCCTATGACCTCTCCGCGGGCTGCACCGGTTTCATGTACGCGCTCGCGCAGGGCTACGGGATGGTCGCCGCGGGCCTGGCACGCCGGGCGCTGATCGTCGGCGGTGACGTCCTCTCGCGCATCCTGGATTGGCATGACCGCGGAACCGCAGTTCTTTTCGGGGATGGTGCCGGCGCGGTCGTCCTCGAGCGCGTGTCCGAGGGCGGCTTTCTCGGCTTCGAGCTCGGCGCAGACGGCTCGGGTGGGCCTCAGCTCTACATTCCGGCCGGAGGCTCACGCGCGCCCGCGACTGCGGAGACGGTCGCCGAACGTCAGCACTTCGTGCAGATGAACGGCCGCGAGGTCTTCAAGTTCGCGACCCGCGTGCTCGTCTCCTCAGCGGAGAAGGTGCTCGCCGAATGCGGCAAGTCGGTCGACGACGTGGACGTCTACATCCCGCACCAGGCGAACGTCCGGATCATCGACCACGCTGCCGAGAAGCTTGGGATTCCGAAAGAGAAGATCGTGGTCAACGTCGACCGCTACGGCAACACGTCCTCTGGCTCGATTCCGCTTGCGCTCGTCGACGCGCAGGCCGAGGGCCGCCTGCGCGAGGGCGCGCTCGTGCTCATGACCGGCATGGGCGCCGGTCTCACTTGGGGCTCTGGTTTGATCGAATGGACGAACGGGAGGAAGTGATGTCGAACCACAACGCGTTCGGTTTGGATGGAGATTTCGTAGTCCGCAATGTGCTCGAGGTCCATCGCTTGCAGTGGAAGTACGAGAGATGAGAGCTCCCATAGCCTTTTGTTTTCCGGGACAGGGATCCCTCGAAGCCGGCATGGGCCGCGAGATCGCGGAGGCCTTCCCGGAGGCGATGGAGGTCTTTGCCCTCGGCAGCGAGGCTTCAGGCCTCGACCTGCAGCGGCTCTGCTTCGAGGGGCCGGAGGACGAGCTCGTTGACACGGCCGTCCAGCAGCCGGCGCTGGTCGCCACCAGCCTGGCGATTCTCGCCGCGCTGAAGGCGCGCGGGATCGAGCCGGACTACGTCGTCGGCCACTCCGTCGGCGAGTTCGCAGCGCTTGCAGCCGCTCAGGCCGTGTCGACGGAAGAAGCTTTGGCCTTGGTGCGTGAGCGCGGGCTCGCGATGGCGGAGGCCGCGCGCGAACGCCCGGGCTCGATGGCGGCGATTCTCGGGCTCGACGATCCTGTTGTCGAGCGGCTCTGCCGCCAGATCATCGGGGTCTGGCCTGCCAACTACAACTGCCCGGGTCAGATCGTGGTCTCAGGCGAGGATCCCGCCGTCGAGGATTGCTGCGACCAGGCCGTGGACGAGGGCGCCCGGCGCGCGGTCAAGCTGCGAGTCTCCGGGGCCTTCCACAGCCCGCTCGTCGCGCACGCGGCCGAGCGCCTGAAGCCGGCCGTCGATCGGATCAAGTTCAGCGACCCGACCGCGCCGTTCATGTCCACCGTGACGGCGAAGATCGAACCCGCCCACCGGATGGCAGAGTTGCTCGTCGAGCAGCTGACCGCGCCGGTCAAGTTCACGCAGGCCGCCAGCGAGCTCGCGCGCGAGGGCGTGAAGACGTTCGTGGAGGTCGGGCCCGGGAACGTCTTAACCGGTTTACTGCGACGGATCGACAAGACCGCCAAGGCAATCCCGGTCAACAACCTGGCCGGTTTGGCGAAGCTCGAGGACGAGCTCGCGACCACCTGAGTGGCAGGCGTCTCCACCGGCCACATTGCTCGCCCTTCTGAGCGGCTGGGAACCGGCGCCAGGCTGTGTCCTCAGTCGGACCCGTGCTGCGAGCACGCGTCCTCCCTGCGTCCTTGCCTGGCTTGGTTTTTGCGGGTCAGAAGGACGGCAATGTGACCGGCGGAGACGCGTTCGCTTCGCTCGAAGGCAAGAACGCGCTCGTCACCGGGGGGTCGCGAGGAATCGGTCGCGCGATCGCGATCGAGCTGGCGCAGGCCGGCGCCTCGGTCGTCGTCGGCTACCGCGCCGGGAAAGAGGAGGCGGAGGCGGTAGCCGCTGAGGCTGAAGGGCGCGCCGTTCAGGCAGACGTTTCGAGCGCGGAGGATGCTGCCCGGCTGGTCGAGGAGGCAGGCGATCTCGACGTCCTGGTCAACAACGCAGGTCTCACGCGCGACGGCCTCCTACCGCGGATGTCTGACGCGGACTGGCGCGACGTGATCGAGACCAACCTTTCGTCCGTCTTCTACACGTGCCGCGCGGCCGCTCGGCCGCTGATGAAGCGCCGGGCTGGCGCGATCGTCAACGTCTCGAGCGTCGTCGGCCTGCACGGAAACCCCGGCCAGACGAACTACGCGGCGTCGAAAGCCGGGATCATCGGCTTCACGAAATCGCTCGCGCGCGAGCTCGGGAGCCGCGGTGTGCGTGCGAACGTGGTCGCTCCCGGCTACATCACGAGCCGCCTGACGGACGAGATCTCGGAGGAAATGCGTGCGCTGATGCTCCAGAACACGCCGCTTGGACGGCTCGGTGACCCGGAGAACGTGGCCGGGGCAGTACGCTTTCTCTGCTCCGACGAGGCCGCTTTCATCACAGGGGAGGTGCTGCTCGTCGACGGCGGGCTAGGAATGTGAGTACCGACTTTTCACAAAACGGCCGCCGCCGCGTGGCGATCACGGGCCTTGGCCTGGTCTCGCCGCTCGGAAACGACGTCGAATCGTCGTGGCAGTCCCTCGTCGCCGGTGAGTCCGGCGCGGCCGAGATCACCGCTTTCGACCATGCCGACTACGGCGTCCACTTCGCCTGCGAGCTCAAGGACTTCGACCCGACTGCCTGGATCGACCGCAAGCGGGCCCGGCGAATGGATCGCTTCGCGCAGCTGATCCTTGCGAGCGCGCGCCAAGCGGAGCAGGACTCGGGCGTCACGATCGCGGGGCAGGAGGATCGCGTGGGCGCGTCGGTCGCGACGGGCATCGGCGGGCTGAAGTCGTTCCAGGATTGCTACGACGTGTTGAAGGAGCGTGGTCCCGATCGCGTCAACCCGTTCTCGATCCCCTCGATCATCCCGAACATGGGCGCCGGCTGGGTCTCGATCGAGCTTGGCACCAAGGGGCCGCTGATGTCGCAGTGCACAGCGTGTGCGGCTTCGAACATGGCGATCGGCGACGCGGTTGACGCAATTCGGCTCGGGCGCGCCGACGTGATGTTCGCGGGCGGGACCGAGGCGCCGATCACGCCGGTCGGAATCGCAGGATTCGACGCGATGCGGGCGTTGTCGCGCCGTAACGACGATCCGCAAGGGGCGTCTCGGCCGTTCGACGCAGAGCGCGACGGCTTGGTCATGGGCGAGGCGGGAGCGGTGCTCGTGCTCGAGGAGCTCGAGACCGCGCGCGAGCGTGGGGCGAAGATCTACGGCGAGCTCGTGGGTTACGGGGTCTCCTCAGACGCGGCTCACATGACCGAGCCCGACCCGACCGGCGAGAACCCGGCACG
>DATFXA010000177.1:0-2777 GCA_035258645.1 Gaiellaceae bacterium | reverse complement strand
CAGAGCCGCGATGACGAGCTCCGGCCCGATGCAGTTCTACGTCTTCCACCTGATGCCGTGGCCGTACCTGCCGAACGACTTCGACCGCTACGAGTCGTCCTCGGTCACGTTCCCGAACAGCTTCTACGATCCGAAACGAGGCCACAAGCTGTACAACCGCTACCTCGACGAGCTCGAATACGCGGAGCATCTCGGCTTCGATGGGGTGTGCGTGAACGAGCACCACCAGACCGCGTACGGGAACATGCCGAGCCCGAACATCATGGCGGCGATGCTCGCCCGGCGGACGAGCCGGATCACGCTTGCGATCGTCGGCAATGGGCTTCCGCTGCGCGGCAACCCGCTCCGCGTCGCCGAGGAGGTGGCGATGATCGACGTCACGAGCGGCGGTCGGGTGATCTCCGGGTTCGTTCGCGGGATCGGGATGGAGTACTTCGGTACCGGCGTCAACCCGACCGTCTCCAGGGACCGCTTCTACGAGGCCCACGACCTCATCGTGAAGGCCTGGACGACACCCGGCCCGTTCCGCTGGATCGGCAAGCACTACCGCTACAACTACGTGAACATCTGGCCGCGGCCGCTCCAGCAGCCGCATCCGCCGATCTGGGTGCCCGGCGTCGGCAGCCGGGAGACGATCGAATGGATGGCCGAAAAGGAGTACCCGTACCTCTCGGTCTACGCTCCACGTGCACAGATCAAGAGCTGGTTCGATCAGCTCCGAGAGGCTTACGAGGCCCGCGGCAAGAAGGCCGGGCTCGACAAGATCGGAATGCTGATCCCAATCTACGTCGACGACACCGACGCGCAGGCCCACAAGGAGGGCCGGCAGCACGTGATGTGGCTGTTCGGGAAGGGGCTGAAGATGAAGTTCGAGCACCTGATGCCGCCGGGCTACGTCAACCTGCAGGGGATCCGCGCCGGGCTAACCGGGCGCGCGCGCAAGCCGTTCCACGAGTACAGCTACGAGGAGCTGCTCGAGGGCGGCCAGGCGATCGTCGGCAGCCCCGAGAGCGTGCGCGAGCAGCTTGCGGATGTCCAGAAGGAGCTCGGCTTCGGCATTCTCTGTGCCCTCCTTCATATCGGCGACATGCCGCACGACCGCACGCTGCGGAACATGGAGCTGTTCGCCGCCGAGGTCATGCCGCACTTCCGGCGGGCAGCTGTGTCTACTGCCGCCGCGTCATCGACCTAGAGCGCCGTCCGGCCTCCGTCGGCAACGAGCACTGCGCCGGTGACGAACGAGGCCTGGTCGGAAGCGAGGAACACCACGGCCTCGGCGATCTCCCCAGAGCGACCGTAGCGCCCCAGCGGGATACGGCCTTCCAAGAAGGCGTGCACGGAGGCGGGGTCGTCCGGATTCGTCTGCTCCTCGAGGGAGCGCATCATTGAAGTGTCGGTCGGGCCCGGACAGATTGCGTTCACGCGAATCCCGCTCGCAGCGGCCTCGAGTGCGGCGACGCGGGTCAGCCCGATGACGGCGTGCTTGCTCGCGACGTAGGCGCCATGGCCTGGAAGCCCGCGGAGTCCGAGCGCGGACGACGTGTTGACGATGCTACCGCCGTTTCCCGCCCGGTCCATCGCGCGCAGCGCGTATCGCAGGTTCAGCCAGACGCCCCTCAGGTTGACCGCGAGCACCTGGTCGAACACACTCTCATCCGCCTCGATAATCGGCTTCACCTCACCCGCGATCCCGGCGTTGTTGAAGAGCACGTCGAGCCGGCCGAAGCGCCCGACGGTGGCTTCGACGTAGCGCTCCACGTCCGCCGCGCACGTCACGTCGGCCGGCCGGACGAGCACGTCACCCAGGCGGGCAGCCAACTCCGTCACGGTGCGCTCGTCGCGATCGACGAGCGTCAGCCGTGCGCCCTCACGAGCGAGTGCCGCGGCCACTGCGCTCCCGATCCCGCCCGCGGCGCCGGTGACGATCGCGACCTTGCCTTCGAGCCTCACCGTACGTGGATGGCGAGACGTTCCTCGACCTCGGCCACGGTCGCCGGTTCGCGGTCCAGTGCGCGGGCGACACCGGCCAGGCGCTCGACGAGCTGCGCGTTGGACTCGACGAGGACGCCGCGCCTGAGCGTGATCGTGTCCTCCATCCCTGTGCGCGCGTTGCCGCCCATCGCGAGCCCAATCGCCGTCATCGGCAGGTTCCAGCGTGCGATCGCGATCGCCTGCCAGACCGCCCCGGGTGGCAGCCGCTCGACGAGCTGTACGAGGGCGGCCGGGGTCGCCGGCATTCCGCCACGAATCCCCATCACGACCGAAAACTGGAGCGGCTCGGGAACGAGCCCCTCCTCGGCGAGTTGGAGCGCAACTTCCAGATGGCCGGTGTCGTAGATCTCGAGCTCCGGCTTCACGCCCAGCTCCCGCATCCGAGCGGCGAGGCGGCGAACGCCGTCGGGCGGGTTGCGGAACTCGCCGTCGGCGAAGCTCATCGAGCAGGGGTTGAGCGAGGCCATCCGCGGCCTGGCTTCGACGAGCTTCTCCCGCTTCTCGAACGGGACATCGAGCCCGACCCCGGTCGAGAGCTGGACGAGCGCCGGGCAGGCCTCCTCAATCAGGCCGACCGTACGCCGCGCAGTTTCGAGATCGGCTGTTGGCCTGCCGTCGGCGTCGCGCACGTGAACGTGGACGACGGCTGCCCCAGCCTCGTGAGCGCCACGCGCCGCCTCTGCGATCTCCTCCGGCGTCGTGGGCAGGTTCGGATTGTCGCCCTTGGTGGCGATCGGCCCAGTCAGGGCGCAGGTGATCACGGCTGAACTCATTTGGACACCTCT
>DATFXA010000176.1:0-8295 GCA_035258645.1 Gaiellaceae bacterium | reverse complement strand
TTCTTCCTGCCGCCGCTGCACACGCTGACGCTCGCCGACTCGCGCAACTGGCTCGCCCTCGCCGTTTTCGTCGTGACCTCCGTGGTGGTCAGCGAGCTCGCAACGCGCTCGCGGCGTCAGGCTCGCGAGTCGGCGTTGCTCGCCGAGATCGCAACCTCCCTGCTCAGGCGGGGGGAGGTGAGCGGCGAGCTGGAGCGAATCGCCGACGAGGCGGCACGGGCCCTGCAGGTCGAACACGTGCGCATCGAGCTCGAAGGCGAAGGCACTCCTGCTAGGGAAACGCAGGAGCGGTTCCCGCTGGCGGTCGAGGGCCGGCACGTCGGGACGATCTATCTCGACCACCCACGTCAAAGAAGCGCGGCGGCGCGGCGACGGCTGCTGCCCGCGCTGGCGTCCCTGCTGGGGGTCGCGATCGATCGCGAGCGCCTGGCGCGTGAGGCTCTCGAGGCCGAGACGCTGCGGCGAAGCGACGCGATGAAGACCGCGGTGCTGCGGGCGGTCAGTCACGATCTGCGAACGCCGCTGATGGCGATCCTGACGTCGGCAAGCGCACTTGCGCGCGAGGACCTCGAGCTCGGGCGCGAGGATCGAAGCGAGCTGGCCGCGACCATCCTTGGCGAAGCGGGTCGGCTCGATCGCCTCGTTGCGAACCTCCTCGATCTCTCGCGGATCCAGGCCGGCGCGGTGCGGCCAGAGCTCGAGGTCTGGACCGCGGACGATCTGGTCGTGCAGGCACTCGACGAGCTCGGCGAGGCCGGGCAACGAGTCGAGGTCGCGCTTCCGGAGGAGTCGCCGACGGTGCGCGCGGACGCGGATCAGATCGAGCGGGTGCTGGTCAACTTGATCGAGAACGCCCTGAAGTACTCGCCCTTGGACGAGCCGGTGCATGTGCAGGTGACAACGACCTCCGCGGAACTGCTGATCCGGGTCGTCGACCACGGCCCGGGGATCGCACAGGCCGACCACGAGCGAATCTTCGAGCCGTTCCAGCGCACCAACCACGCCCGGGTCCGCGGCGCAGGCCTGGGCCTCGCGATCGCTCGGGGGTTTGCGGTCGCGAATGGCGGACGTGTCTGGGCCGAGTCTCGTGCAGGACAGGGCTCGACCTTCATCCTCTCGCTGCCGCTCGTCGAATCGGCGCAGTGAGCAAGTCGCGCGTCCTCGTCGTCGACGACGAGCAGCAGATCCTGCGGGCGCTCCGCACGAGCCTGCGCGCGGCTGGATACGACGTCGAAACGGCCGAGACGGCGGAGGGAGCGCTCGCGACAGCTGCACTGAGGCCCCCCGAGGCGGTGATCGTGGATCTGCTGCTGCCGGACGGGACCGGCACCGAGGTCACGCGCGAGCTGCGGAGCTGGAGCTCGGCGCCCGTGATCGTCCTCTCGGCCGTCGGCGAGGAACGGGAGAAGATCGCCGCCCTCGACGCGGGCGCCGACGACTACGTGACGAAGCCGGTCGGAATCGACGAGCTGCTCGCACGCCTGCGCGCAGTGATGAGACGGACCTCGCCCAGCGGCGAACCGGTGATCACGATCGGCGGGCTCGTTGTCGATCTGGAGAAGCGGGAAGTCAGCGTCGCCGGCGAGCCCGTGCACCTGACACCCCACCAGTACGAGTTGCTGCGCCTATTCGCGCTGAACGAAGGGAAGCTGCTGACGCAACGCACGCTGCTGCAGGAAGTGTGGGGGCCCGGCTACGACGGCGCGGCCAATCTGTTGCACGTGAACGTGTCGCAGCTGCGACGCAAGATCGAGCCCGACCGCGCGCGTCCGCGCTACCTGCTGACGGAGGCCGGCGCCGGCTACCGGCTCGTCAACCCGGAAACCAGGCAGTAACCGCTCTCAGACTTTCTTCAGGTCGCGAGGCGTAACCCTCAGGCGGCCCTCAGGCACGCCTCCCTAGGGTCGATCCCATGTGCTCCCTGCGCCTCAGGCTTTCCGCGAACGAAGTCGGTGATCACGCCGATGACGCGCCGCGCGCCAACGGAGAGCCTGTGCCGACAAACCACGAAAGGCGTTGATGTTCGACCTGGCCGCGATTGCGATCGCCCTCGCCTGCTTCGCGTTCCTCTTCCTGATGCTCTACGTCCTGGAGCGCGTCTGATGTCGGCCGCCGACATCTTCGGACTCGTGATCTCGATCGCCGTGCTCGCCTACCTCGTCTACGCCCTCTTCCGCGGCGAGCGCCTCTGATGGGCCAGGGAGCCGGCCAGATCCTCGTCTACGCGGTCGTCCTGACCGCGCTCGGCTACCCACTCGGCGTGTACATGGCCCGGGTCTACACGGACGAGCGCTTCCTCACCCGGAGCTGGCTCGGCTGGATCGAACGGGGCTTCTGCCGGCTCGTCGGCACGAATGCGAGCCGCGGGCAGGACTGGAAGAGCTACGGCAAGACCGTGCTCGTCTTCAGCCTGCTCTTCTCGGCGGTCCTCTACGCCCTACAGCGCTTGCAGGGGCACCTGTTCCTGAACCCGGACCACCTGAAAGGGGTCCCGGCGCACATCGCGCTGAACACCACCTCCAGCTTCATCACGAATACGAATTGGCAGTACTACGCCGGCGAGTCGACGATGTCGTACCTGACCCAGATGGCAGGTCTGGCGGTGCAGCAGTTCGTCTCCGCCGCCGTCGGGATGGCCGTGCTCGCCGCGGTCGTGCGCGGGCTCGCGCGGCGCACGACCACCGAGCTGGGCAACTTCTGGGTCGACCTCTACCGCTCGACGGTCTACGTCCTGTTGCCGCTGACGCTCATACTCGCGGTCGTCCTGCTCTCGCAGGGCGTGCCGCAGACCTTCTCCGGGCAAGCGACCGCGCACACACTCGACGGCGCGACGCAGATCATCGCTCGCGGCCCCGTCGCGCTGATGATCGCGATCAAGCAGCTGGGGACGAACGGCGGCGGCTTCTTCAACGCGAACTCGGCCGTGCCGTTCGAGAACCCGAACGGCCTCACGAACTTCCTCGAGGTGCTCGCGATCCTCCTGATCCCGGTCGGGCAAATCTTCATGTTCGGGCGCATGGTGCTCGCGCGCCGGCACGCCGTCGTCGTCTTCGCGGCGATGTTCGCCCTTTTCGCCGTTGGCGTCGGCGTCGCCTACCCCGCCGAACAGCACGGATCGCCCGTGCTACGAGCGTCAGGCGTCAACATCACCCAGGGGCACGGCCAGTCCGGCGGAAACATGCAGGACAAGGAAATCCGCTTCGGCATCGCCGACACTGCGCTCTGGGCGACGGTCACGACGGACGCTTCCAATGGCTCGGTCAACGGCGGCCACGATGCGCTCACGCCGGCCGGCGGCGCGGTCCCGCTGATCAACATCTTCGTCGGGGAGGTGATCTTCGGCGGGGTCGGCTCGGGAATGTACGGGCTGCTCTTCTACATCCTGATCGCGGTCTTCGTCGCCGGCCTGATGGTCGGCAGGACGCCCGAGTACTTAGGCAAGAAGATCGAGGCGCGCGAGATGAAGTTCGTCGCCGTCGGCGCGCTTTTCGTCCCGACGCTCGTGCTCGTCCTCACGGCTGTCGCGGTCGTGGCGTCGCTCGGCCTCGCGTCGATCTTCAACCCCGGTGCGCACGGCTTCACCGAGGCGCTCTACGCGTACACGTCGCAGACGAACAACAACGGCAGCGCCTTCGCCGGGTACGGCGCGACCAACTTCTCGGCCGAGGTCGGCGCCGTCGCGATGTACCTCGGGCGGTTCGTGCCGCTGCTCGCAGCCCTCGCGATTGGCGGCTCGCTCGCCGCCAAGAAGACGGTGCCGGCCTCGGCAGGGACGTTCCGCACCGATGGTGCGACGTTTGGGGTGCTGCTGCTCGGAGTGATCTTGCTCACCGCCGGCCTGATGGTCTTCCCGGCGCTCACGCTCGGCCCGATCGTCGAAGGTCTGGCCCACTGATGCGCGAGCTCAAGTCTTCCGTGATCGCGATCGTCGTGCTGACGCTTGTGCTCGGGCTTGCGCTCCCGGCGCTCTTCACCGGCTTCGCCCAGGTCGCCTTCTCCAGCCAGGCCGACGGCAGCCTGATCAAGCGCGAGGGGACGGTCGTGGGCTCGCGCCTCGCCGCGCAGCCTTTCACGAGCGCGCGCTACTTCCACGAGCGGCCTTCGGCCACGGCGCCGCCGTACAACGCCGGCGGCACGACCTTCGACAACCTGGGCCCGACCAACCCGGCCCTCGCGAAGCAGGTCAGCCAGGAAGCCACGGCCGTGATGAAGGCCGAAGGGCCCTACAACCCGGGACTGACGATCCACGACATTCCGGTCGACGCAGTGACGACCTCCGGCTCGGGGATCGATCCCGACATCTCGCCTGCCTACGCGGACCTGCAGACGCGCCGAATCGCCGCCGTTCGGCACCTGATGCTCGCGGCCGTTCAGCATCTGGTCAAGAAGCACACGGACGGTCGCTCGCTCGGATTCCTGGGCGAGCCGGGCGTCAACGTGCTCGAGTTGAATCTGGCGCTCGACCGGGAGGCAAGCTCGTAATGGCGCGCAGGTCCGAGAGCCTGTTCTCGCGCGAGCTCGTGCTCGCGGCGATCCGCGGGTCGTTCCCGAAGCTCGATCCGCGCACCCAGTTGCGCAACCCGGTGATGTTCATCGTGGAGCTCGGCAGCGTGATCACGACCGGGATCTTCTTCCTGCAGCTCGCGCGCGGTGACTACGGCGACCTGTGGTTCGTCGGAACGATCGCGTTCTGGCTCTGGCTGACGGTGCTCTTCGCCAACTTCGCCGAGGCGCTTGCCGAGGGCCGCGGCAAGGCCCAGGCGGATGCGCTCCGCGAGACCCGCACGACAACCGTCGCGCATCGGCGTAGCGACACCGGCGGCATAGAGGACCTCCCCGCCCCCGAGCTCCAGAAGAGCGATGTCTTCGTTGTCTCCGCCGGCGAGATCATTCCCGCAGACGGCGAGGTGATCGAGGGTGTGGGCTCGGTCGACGAGTCCGCGATCACGGGAGAGTCGGCACCGGTGATCCGCGAGGCGGGCGGCGACCGGTCGGCCGTGACCGGCGGCACGAAGCTGCTCTCGGACCAGCTCGTGGTCATGGTCACGCAGGAGCCCGGCCAGTCGTTCCTCGACCGGATGATCGCGCTCGTCGAGGGCGCCGAGCGGCGCAAGACCCCGAACGAGATCGCCCTCAACATCCTCCTCGCGGGCCTGACGATCACGTTCCTCGCCGCCGTCGTGACTCTGCGGCCGTTCGCGATCTACGCCGGCACGGCGCTTTCGCAGACCGTCCTCATCGCACTGCTCGTGGCGTTGATCCCGACCACGATCGGGGCGCTTCTGTCGGCGATCGGGATTGCCGGCATCGACCGGCTCGTGCAGCGCAACGTGCTGGCGATGTCCGGCCGCGCGGTCGAGGCTTCCGGCGACGTCGACGTGCTGCTGCTCGACAAGACCGGCACGATCACGCTCGGCAACCGGCAGGCGACCGAGTTCGTGCCCGTCGACGGCGTCTCCCCCGAGGAGCTCGCCGAGGCCGCACAGCTGTCCTCCCTTGCCGACGAGACGCCCGAGGGACGCTCGATCGTCGTGCTCGCGAAGGAGCGCTACGGCCTGCGCGCCCCCGACGTCGGGGAGCAGACGGCCACGTTCATTCCGTTCTCTGCGACCACGCGAATGAGCGGCGTCGACTTGAACGGACGCAAGCTGCGCAAAGGAGCGGCCGACGCCGTCGAGAGCTTCGTCGGAGAGCAGGGCGGCCGCGTACCGGCGCAGCTCAACGAGGAGGTCGACAAGATCGCCCGCGACGGCGGGACGCCGCTGGTCGTCGCGCAGGACAACTTCGTGCTAGGCGTCATCTACCTGAAGGACGTCGTCAAGGGCGGCATGAGCGAGCGGTTCGACGAGCTGCGCCGGATGGGCATCCGCACGGTGATGATCACCGGCGACAACCCGATCACGGCGGCCGTGATCGCGCGGGAGGCCGGCGTCGACGACTTCCTGGCCGAGGCGACGCCCGAGGCGAAGCTGGCCCTGATCAAGGACGAGCAGTCAACCGGCCGCCTGGTCGCGATGACGGGAGACGGAACGAACGACGCTCCCGCGCTCGCGCAGGCCGACGTCGGCGTCGCCATGAACGCAGGGACATCGGCCGCCAAGGAGGCAGGCAACATGGTCGACCTCGACAACAACCCGACCAAGCTGATCGAGGTCGTCGAGGTCGGCAAGCAGCTGCTGATCACGCGCGGTGCGCTGACGACGTTCTCGATCGCCAACGACGTCGCCAAGTACTTCGCGATCCTGCCGGCGATCTTTGCCTTCACGTACGCGAAACACCCGGGTCAGCGCGGGCCGCTGGACACGCTCAACGTGATGCAGCTGGGTACGCCGAAGAGCGCGATCGTCTCGGCGATCATCTTCAACGCATTGATCATCCCGGCACTCGTCCCGCTCGCGCTCCGAGGAGTCAAGTACCGCGCAATCGGCGCCACCGCGCTGCTGCGGCGCAACCTCTTCATCTACGGGCTCGGAGGGGTGATCCTGCCCTTTATCGGCATCAAGTTGATCGACCTGGTCGTCCACAACTTGTTCGGGGCGTAAGGTGGCCCGGGGCCACTACCGGATCTTGCTCGGCATGGCCGCGGGCGTCGGGAAGACCTACCGGATGCTCCAGGAAGGACACCAGGCGCAGGAGACGGGCCGGGATGTGGTGATCGGCTACCTCGAGCCGCACGACCGTCCCGACACGGTCGCGATAGCCGAAGGGATCGAGGTCGTGCCGCGGCTGCGCACCGCCCACGGCGAGCTCGAACTCGAGGAAATGGACGTCGACGCGGTGATCAAGCGCGCCCCAAAGCTCGCGCTCGTCGACGAGCTCGCCCACACCAACGCGCCCGGGATGCGCAACGACAAGCGCTACCAGGACATCGACGAAATCCTCAACGCAGGCATCGACGTCATCTCCACGGTCAACGTCCAGCACCTCGAGAGCCTCAACGACGCGATCTTCGAGCTCACGGGCGTTCGCGTCCGGGAGACGTTCCCCGATCGCGTCCTCGACGATGCGGACGAGGTCGTGCTCGTCGACCTCACTCCCGAGGAGCTCCAGGAACGCCTTCGCGCGGGCAAGGTCTACTCGAAGGAGCGCTCCGAGATCGCGCTCCAGAATTTCTTCCGTTACGAGAATCTCGCGAAGCTCCGCGAGCTTGTCCTGCGCGAGGTCGCCGACGACGTCGAGGCGCGCCGGCACACGGACACCCTCGAGCCGCTCAGCCAGCAGGCGATCGCCGAGCGCGTGCTGGCACTCGTCGAGCCGCAGCCGAAGTCGCAGCGGATCCTCCGCAGGGCCTGGCGCTCCGCGCAACGGCTCGACGCCGACATCGACGCCCTGTGGATGCACCCGGACGGCCGGGAGCCGACGCCTGAGGAGAAGACGCAGCTCGCGGCGCTCCGCCGCGTGGCCAGCCTGCTCGGCGTGCATTTCCTGGAGGAACGGGGCGACGACCTGGTCGAGACGGTCCGCAGAGTCGCCGCCGAGCGCGGCACCACCTACATCTTCATCGGCACCCCCGACGAGTCGCGCCGCCGCGAGATCTTCGGCGGCTCCCTGCTTTCGCGGCTGGTCCGCGAGATCCCCGGGGTCGACATCCGCGTCGTCGCCGACCGCGCCCTGCGACAGGAGGAGCCGAAGTGAGCGCCCTCCGACGCATGTGGTCGGCCGCGGTCGCCCGGCTCAGGAGACGCAAGGTCGCACCGGGGTCACGGCGGATCCTGGTCCCGTTCACGCGGGGGCACCTCGAGCAGACCGTGCTCGACGCGGCGATCCGAATTGCCCGTGCCGAAGAAGCGACGCTCGTCCCCGCCTACCTGATCGTGATCCCGATGCAGTTCAGGCTCGATGCACCGATGGACCGCGAAGTTTCGCTCGCGCTGCCGCTCCTCGAAGCCGTCGAGACCGCGGCCTCGCGCGCGGGCGTGCCGGTTGACGCGCGGATCGAGAGCGGCCGGACCCCGATCCACGCCCTCGGGCGGCTCTGGGACGTCGAGCATTTCGATCGCATCGTCATCCCCGCGCCGGTCGGTCGCGAGCCCGGCTTCACGCCGAAGGAGCTGCTCTGGATGCTGATGAACGCCCCGAGCGAGACGGTGATCCTACGGCCGGACCCAACTCTGCGTGAAGCCGAGGCGGCCGAGCCCGCTGCCGCACAGGCGCGCCCGATTCGCCCCGCGGTCGAGCGCGGTCCCGCGGTTCCGGCCACGCCCATCGGCCAGGCGGGGCGGCACGCAGTCCGCCGCCCCGCCTGAGCTTGATTCAGCTCGCCGCTTTGATCGTTCCGAAGAGCCCGTCTTCCTC
>DATFXA010000175.1:0-9099 GCA_035258645.1 Gaiellaceae bacterium | reverse complement strand
ACGCCCGCGACGTGCCAGTAGAGCTGGTTTCCGCTCAGGTAGGCGACGTCGGAGAGCTTGGGCGCGTAGGACGTGTTGTCGGTGGTCACGTCCTCGACCGTCGTCGCGAAGTCGGGTCGGCCCGAGACCTGCACCTTGTACTGCTTGACCCCGAGCTTGGGACTCCACGAAAGGAGCAAGTGATCGGTCGCCGCGTCGGTATGGAGACCGCCTGGTTCGCCGATTGAGCGTGTGAAGAGCATGGATGCGGACCACGGGCCAGGCGTCGTGCCGAAGCTCTGCTTCGGGTACTCAGCGCGGACACGCCAGTGGAAGACACCCGTTCCGGTCAGCTTCTGGAACGACGTTGCCGGCATGCGGAAGTCGGTGAAGTTCCGAGTCGTGCCGTCCGGCTGGTCGAGCGCGAGGTCGTACGAGACAGCGCCGTTCACGGAGCTCCAGGTCCAGACAGGCAGGAACTCGCCGGCGGTCGGGTTGGTCGAGCTCGGAACCGGGGCGGCGAGCGTCCGCTGAAAGGTTCCCGTCGTCGACCACGTAAGGCCGACGCCGTTCTCGTCATCGGCGCGCACGCGCCAGTAGAGGATCGTGTCGGCGGGATAGGTCGTGTTGCTTGTGTACGACGTCGAATCGGTGGTCAGGTCGTCGACTGGGTCGCCGAAGCTCGGATCCTGCGCGACCTGGAACCGGTAGCGGCGCGCGCCCTCGGCCGGCGACCAGCGGAACGTCGGCTGGGTGAAGAACTGCGTGCCGTCGGCGGGAGCGATCCGGCTCGGGGGTGTCGACTGCTTCTGGAAGCTCTGCGGAGCCCCGAGTGTCGGGGTGCCGACCGCGTTCGTGCCGCCGAAGTCGTTCGCCGGCAGAACCGCCCAGTAGTAGAGCGTCGTCTCGTCGGGATACGTCGCCGGCCCGAACGCGTCACGCGGCGCGTAGGCGGGGACCTGGGTGAAGGCGTAGTCGACGATGTTCGAGAAGGACGGATCCTTCGCTACCAGGACGTAGTAGCTCTGCTTTCCGCTGATGGGCTTCCAGGTGAAGTAGGGAACCCGGCTCGTCGTCGTTCCCGTCACCATCGAGGTGTAGTCGCCCGAGCCGAGGTAGTTGGGCGTACAACTGGGGGAGCAGGCGCCTCCGGCCGGGTAGCCCGTGAACTGGAAGGCCCAGCCGAGGCCGTTGGGATCGAGATACGTGTAATCGCCGTAGACGTCGTCGAAGCCGGCGCGGTCGCTTCGAGCGCGGACGCGTGCGCAGAACTGCTGGCCGGCGAGCAGCGAGGTGAACTCGGTGGCTACGCCGTGGGGATCGGAGTACGGCTTCACGCCGGCCCAGGTGATCCCCAGCGGGGTCCAAGCATTCACCGCGGTGTTGACGCGCCAGTGATGCGAGGTTGCGGCCCAGTCGCAGAAGGAGCCGTTGTACGTCGTCACGTCGACCTCGTAGCTCGATGCGCCGGGCACCCAGTCCCAGGTGATCATCGGCACCGCGGTCTGGTACCCGGCCGTTCCGAGATCGTTATCCGTTCCCGGGTCGCCGAGGTTGTCGCGGAGATGCAGGTTCTTGACCGCGTTCGGAGTAGCAAGTGAGACCTTGTCGAACGCCTTGGTGAAGGTCGGGCCGAGGTTCCAGACGCCGGCGTTCCCGTCGGGATCGATCGCGCGCACCCGCCAGTAGTAGGTGTTGTCCTTGAACACGGTCGTCGGCGAGAGCGACGTTGCGATCGTCGTCGAGTCGCAGCAGACCTTCGAGCCAACCGCGAAGTCGGAGGAGGAGTTGATCTCCACCTGGTAGCGCGCCGCGCCCGCGACCGGATCCCACGAGAACTGCGGGTCGTACGCCTCGTCGGCTGCGTTCAAGTCGTTGACGTGCAGCGTCGTCGTCGACGGCCAGGTCCAGGAGAAGGAAGCAACCGGGGACGCGGCGCCACGGTTGCCCTCCGCGTCAACCGGAATCACGCCCCAGTAGTAGGTGCCGGTGGCCAGCGCGGCCGAGATCGCGAGCGAGTTCGCCTGTACCTTCGGAACCCCGGTCGGGTCGTCGGCCGTGTGGAACGCGAGCGAGCCCAGGTTCGGGTCGGTTGCCACCGAGACCAGGTAGTTCGCGGCACCGGGCACCGCGGACCAGCCGAGCTTGAGCGGGTCGGTGCCGAACGAGAGCCCGGCTCCGCCGCCCGGCGATTGCAGCGCAGCTGCCGCCGTCCATGCCTTGCGGAAGGATCGCCCTGCGGTCCAGGGCGACACCGATCCGTTCGAGCCGACCGCGCGAACGCGCCACCAGTACGTCCCGTTCGGGATGGTCTTCAGGAGGGTCGCGCGGGCGTTCTGCGTCGTGAAGTCGTCCGACCCGCGGCCGAGCACGGGCGAGTTGAAGCCGGCGTCGGCGGCGAGCTGAAATTCGTAGTGGTCAGCGACGGAAACCGGGTTCCAGGCGAACGGAGGAACTGCGTCGACGACGGCCCCGGTCGCGGGAGACAGCGGGGTCGGACTGGGAAGCGGATTGTTCGGGACCGCGAGCGCAGTAGGGGCGATCGCGAGAGTTAGGGCGGCGGCGGCAAACGCCGAAAGGGTGGTGAGCTTTGCGGCCATGGGCGGTGTGACGCCGGCCGCGAGGCGTCCAACTCCTTTCTTTGGGCGTTGCGCTCTGGATCGGCGGGCGTCGTTCGCCCTGCGTCCCTCGGTCGAGGGGTTTTTCGAGTTTCGAGTGGTAAAACGCTCGCCGCGCCGACATCAGCCCCGGCCCGGGGCGAGCGTAAGCTGTTTCCCATGTCCGAAGCGCTCGCCTGGCGCGCGTATTCCGACCCCGAGCTGGCCCGGCAAGAACGCGAGCGCATCTTCGCGCGATCCTGGCAGTACGTCGGGCATCTCGGCCAGCTGGGCGACGGGCCCGGCTACCTCGCGTGTCGCGTCGGTGAGATCCCGATCGTCATCACGCGCGACCGCGAAGGCGAGCTGCGCGCCTTCCTCAATGTCTGCCGCCACCGCGGCTCGGTGCTCGCGAGCGGAGCCGCCGAGCGGGAGACGCTCCAGTGCCGCTACCACGCGTGGACGTACGGGCTCGACGGCGCCCTCAGGGTTGCGCCGCGCTCCGATCGCGAGCCGGGGTTCGACTGCGCGGGCATCGCACTACGGCCGGCGTCCGTCGGAGTGTGGGGGCCATTTCTGTTCGCGAATCCCGATCCCGAGGCGGCGCTGCTTCCGGACGTCGTCTCAGGCCTGCCTCAGCTCGTTGCCGACGCCGGCGTCGACGTGAACGAGCTGCGGTTCCATACCCGGGCCGATTCGGTGGTCGAGGCGAACTGGAAGCTCGTGGCCGAGAACTTCCTCGAGTGCTACCACTGCGCCGTTGCCCATCCGGGGTTCAGCGCGTTGGTGGACGTCTCACCTGACGCGTACCAGCTCGTCGCGGGCGAGGGGTTTTCGAGCCAGTTCGGGCCGGTTCGTGAGAATGCCAGCGGCCTCGAGACCGAGGGCGAGGTCGAGCGCAGCCAGTTCCACTTCCTCTGGCCGAACACGATGATCAACATCTTCCCGGGGCGAACGAATTTCTCGATCGGGCCGGTTCTGCCGGCCGGGTCGCAGCGCACCGAGCGGTTCCTGGACTACTTCTTCGGCCCCGAGGCAGACGAGGCCTGGGTCGAAGAGCTGCTGCGCTTCGACGATCAGGTCGGCGCCGAGGACCGGCAGCTCGTCGAGAGCGTCCAGCGCGGGGTCGCGACGGGCCTGATCGACCGCGGCGAGCTGTTGCCCGAGAGCGAGCGCCTGATCGCCGACTTCCAGCAACGGATCCGCATGACCCTCAGCTAGCGCGTCCTTCGGCGCGGTGGCCGCTGGGTGCGCCGCCGCTGCCGGGCCTCCCTTCTGATCTGGTGCGAGTGCTCGGATCGCGCGCGCGCGTCGAGGCGGCGCTCGAGCCGGCCAAGCTCGCGCTGAAGCTTGCGCCAGCTGTCGAAACGCTCCCGCGTGAGCGTTCCGCTCCGAAGCGCCTCGCGGACTGCGCAGCCGGGCTCGCGCTCGTGCGCGCAATCGCTGAAGCGACAGGCCGCGGCCAGCGCGGCCACGTCCTCGAAGGTCTGGTCGAGCCCCTGGGAGACGTCCCAGAGCTGCAGCTCGCGCAGGCCCGGAGTATCGAGCACGAGCCCGCCGTCGGCGAGCGGCAGCAGCTCTCGGTGGCGCGTGGTGTGGCGACCCCGTCCGTCGCTGCCGATCTCGTTCGTCGGCATCACCGTTCCCCCGGCAAGGTGGTTCACGATCGTCGACTTGCCGACCCCGGACGACCCCAGCAGCGCGACCGTCCGATGTCCGGCCAGATAGCGCGAAAGTGCCTCGACGCCTTCGCCGGTGAGCCCGTTGACCGGATGGACCGATACGCCGAAGGCGACGGCTTCGACCTCGAGCACCCTGGTCTCGAGGTCGTCGCAGAGGTCGGTTTTCGTCAACACGATTGCGGGCTCCGCGCCGCTTTCCCAGGTCGTCGCGAGGTAGCGCTCGAGCCGGCGTGGCTTGAAGTCCACCGGCGTCAAGGCCATGGTCACAAAGACCGTGTCGGCGTTCGCCGCGAGCACCTGCTCCTTCGCTGCGAGCCAGGGCTCCTTGCGCGAGAAGACCGTCCGGCGGGGAAGGACGGCCGCGATCGTGTCCGGCTCGCGGAGCGCGACCCAGTCGCCGACCGCCGGCCAGATCTCCTCGTGCCGAAGCCGCCCCGCCAGCTGCGCGCGCAGCTCGCCCTGCTCGCCGTACAGGACATAGGCGCTGCGATGCTCGACCGCCACGCGCGCCGGCCTCAGCCCGTCCTCCCGGTACTGCTCGAATTCTGTTTCGCGCTCGGGCGTCCACCCGAGGCGCACGAGCGATTCGCTCAACGCCGATGCTCCTCTCTGGATCAGCCATCGCGGACCGCGCAGCGGCCCGCCGTGCAGACGTCAGCCGGCGCGAGCGCCAGTGATCTAGATCACAAGCTCGCTAGAGGAGCGCCACGCGACCGGCGAAGATGGAAAGCTCTTTTTGCATCGGGCACCTCCTCGGTCGCGGGGTTCTGGAGCAGGGTACGGAACGGAGCCGGTCGGGTCAACCGTTCGAGACTTAGTAACAGTCTGTTACTTGGATATCGGGCCCGGGAACGCTGCCGAGATCTGGAGATTCCGCGTGTCCGAACGGCGTTTCGGTCCGGAAACTTTGTAACAGACTGTTACTTGGTCGACGGGGGGCGCAGGACCGCGAACTCGTCTGTGACCTCCAGCTGCCGCGTGCGGAAGCGGATGACCGCCGCCGGGCGGCCGCCGCCTCGGCCCGGGGCACGCCGCTCACCCGTGGCCTCGATCACCCCGCGGCGCAACAGCACGCGCTGCAGGTTCGTCGCAGAGACGTCGTGGCCGAGCGCCGCAGCGTAGAGGTCCCGGAGCTCCGAGATCGTGCACTCCGCCGGCGCGAGCGCGAAGCCGATGTTCGTGTACGAGAGCTTTGCGCGCAGCCGCTCGCGCCCTGCGAGGGTGATCTCGCGGTGGTCGAATGCAAGCTCGGGCAAGGCTGAGACGGGATGCCAGGTCGTATCGTCGGGCAGCTCAGGGTCGAGGCCGGCGGGGACGAGGCCGAGGTACGCGGTCGCGACCTGCCACTCGCGGGGATCACGCCCGGGATCGCTGAGCGTCTCGAGCTGTTCGAGGTGCGCCACCTCGCGTACGTCGACCTTTGCCGCGAGGTGCTTGCGGATCGATTGCTCGAGCGTCTCGCCCGGCTCTAGGAAGCCACCGGGAAGTGACCAGGTTCCTGAAAAGGGCTCGCGCGCCCGCTTCCAGAGCAGTACCTGCAAGGCGCCTTCGCGGATCTGCAGTACGACCGCCAGAGACGACTGAAGCGGGCGTTCTCGCGACACCACCTTCGCTCTGGACGGGGGGCTCACTGGTAGGATGGGGCCGAGGTTTTCAACTCTGAGGCGAAAACCTAGCTGATCGGAGCGCATCAACGTGGATTCGGGACAGAGCTACGACCTCGTCGTCGTCGGAAGCGGGATCGCCGGCCTCTACGCCGCGCTCACCGCAGGGCCGGAGGCGCGGGTGCTCGTCGTCTCGAAGGGCCCGATCGGAGCTTCGTCGAGCTACCTCGCCCAGGGCGGCTTGGCCGCCGCGACGCGTGGCGGTGACAGCCCCGAGCTGCATGCCGAAGACACGCTGCGCGCGGGGCGTGGTCTCTCACGGCCGAGCGCCGTCGACGTGCTCACCGGAGAGGCGCCCGCCCGCATCGCCGACCTGATTGCGCTGGGCGTGAGCTTCGACGAGCAGCCCGGGCTGGAAGGCGGCCACTCGCGGCCGCGCGTCTTCAGCGTCGACGGCGCCGCGACCGGGGAGCGGATCGCACGCGTCCTAGTCGAGGCCGTTCTGGCCCGGGAGCATGTCGACGTCAGCGAGGACGAGTTTGCCCTGGAGCTCTGGCTTTCCCGCGGACGTTGCGTGGGCGTCGTCACCAACCGGCGCGCCGTGACCGCGCGGGCCGTCCTGCTCGCGACCGGGGGCGCGGCCGCGCTATGGCAGCAGACGACGAACCCTCGAGGCGCGACCGGCGACGGGGTCACGATGGCCCATCGCGCGGGCGCTGCCGTTGCGGATCTCGAATTCGTTCAGTTCCATCCGACCGCCCTTGCCGGCAGCAGCCTGCTCCTGAGCGAGGCGCTGCGAGGCGCAGGCGCACTGCTCCTCGACGACGAGGGCGAGCGCTTCACCGATGAGCTGGCGCCGAGAGACGTCGTCGCACGCGCCGTCGCCGCCCGCGGGGTCGCGCAGCTCGACCTGCGGTCGGTCGACCGCTCCCACTTTCCCAGCCTGATGAGCCGTCTTGCAGGAGAGGGCTACCGGCCCGGGGAGCAGCCCGTTCCGGTTGCGCCCGCCGCGCACTACACGATGGGCGGGATCGTCACCGACCTCGAGGGAAGGACGGAGCTGCCCGGCCTGTACGCGGCCGGCGAGTGCGCCTGCACCGGCGTTCACGGCGCGAACCGGCTCGCCTCCAACTCGATGCTCGAGTGCCTGGTGTTCGGCAGACGAGCGGCGCTGGCCGCCGCGTCGGAGCCCGTGCTCTCCGCCGGTCTCGAGCCCCTGCCGAATCCCCGCGTGCCTCCGGACGTGACGCCGGAGCTTCGCGGCGCCATGTGGGCCGACGCCGGCCTCGTCCGCGACGGGCCAGGGCTCGAGCGCCTGACCCACTCGGCGCACCCTGTGGCGCGCATGGTCGCCCGCAGCGCGCTCGCCAGGCGAGAAAGCCGGGGCAGCCACTTCCGCGTCGACTTTCCGCACGAGGACGCTGCCCTCGACGGCCTACACACCGTCATTCGCCCCGGTTCGGAGCCGGTTTTCGAGGCATGGAACTGACGACCGTCGACGTTCGCGCCTGGCTCGCCGAAGACCTCGGCGAGGGCGACTTGACGAGCGACGCGCTCGTGCCGGAAGACGTCACGGCCGAGGCCTCGATCCTGCTGAAGGAGCCTGGGATCGTCTGCGGCCTCGAGGTTGCTCGCGCCGTCTTTGCCGAGCTCGACCCCGATGTCCGCTTCGAGCCGCTGGTCGCGGACGGCGACAAGACGGAGGGCGACGTCGCCCGGCTGGAAGGCCGGGCCCGCGCGCTCTTGGCCGGAGAACGCCTGGCGCTGAATGTGCTGGGGCGCCTCTCGGGGATCGCAACCGTCACTCGACGCTACGTGGACGAGGTCGCGGGCACGGGGGCGGAGATCCTCGATACTCGCAAGACGACGCCCGGACTCCGCCTGCTCGAGAAGTACGCGGTCCGCTGCGGCGGCGGCCGAAACCACAGGCTCGCGCTCGACGACGGGATCCTGATCAAGGACAACCACCTGCGAGTGGCCGGCTCGATCGCCAGTGCCGTTGAGCTGGCTCAGGCAACGGGCGAGGAGGTCGAGGTCGAATGCGACACGCTCGAGCAAGTGGACGAGGCACTAGCCGCGGGCGCCGATCTGATCCTGCTCGACAACATGACGCCACCCCAGCTCGAGCAAGCGGTCGCGCGCACGGGCGGACGGGCCAAGCTGGAGGCCTCGGGCGGCATCACGCTCGACAACGTCCGAGCGATCGCCGAGACCGGGGTCGACTTCGTCTCGGTCGGCGCGTTGACCCATTCAGCACGTGCCCTCGACGTCTCCATGGAGGTTGCATGACCACCGCAGAGATCACGACGATTCAGGACCAGGTCAAGGCGCTCGCCCGCGAGCGAGACGCCGTCATTCTTTCCCACAACTACCAGGTTCCCGAGGTGCAGGACGTGGCCGACTTCGTCGGCGACTCGCTCGGCCTTTCACGGGAGGCGGCGGCCACGGACTCGGAGGCGATCGTCTTCTGCGGCGTCCACTTCATGGCGGAGACGGCGAAGATCCTCTCGCCCGACAAGACGGTTCTGATCCCGGATCTCGACGCGGGCTGCTCCCTCGCGGCCTCGATCACGGCCGATCAGCTACGCGAGTGGAAGGCCGAGCACCCCGGCGCTGTCGTCGTCTCCTACGTCAACACGACCGCGGAGGTCAAGGCCGAGAGCGACTACTGCTGTACGTCGGGCAACGCGAAGGCGGTGATCGAGGCGATTCCGGCCGACCGCGAGATCCTCTTTCTCCCGGACATGTTCCTCGGGATCTGGCTCGAACGCGTCACCGGGAGGAAGCTGACGATCTGGCTGGGCGAATGTCACGTCCACGCCGGCATCCGTCCCGCCGACATCGAGCGCTGGCAAGACGATGCGCCCGACGCCGAACTGCTCGTCCACCCGGAGTGCGGCTGCGCCAGCCAGTGCATGGCCTTCGGCAACGACCGGACGCACATCCTCTCGACCGAGGGGATGATCAACTTCGCGAAGGCTTCACCCAAGAGCCGCTTCCTCGTCGCCACCGAGACGGGAATCATCCATCGCCTGAACAAGGAGGCCCCGGGCAAACGCTTCGAGGCCGTCTCCGAGCGGGCGATTTGCAAGTACATGAAGATGATCACGCTCGAGAAGCTGCGCGACTCGCTCCGCGACTGGAAGCACGAGGTGATCGTCGAGCCGGAGATCGCCGCCCGCGCCCGTGGCGCGATCGACCGGATGGTCGCGATCGGCTGACTCGGCCGCGGCCGGC
>DATFXA010000174.1:0-4741 GCA_035258645.1 Gaiellaceae bacterium | reverse complement strand
GCCACGGTCGCGGAGCTCGACGAGCTCGAGCAGCCCTTCGATCCGTGAGCGAGAGTCTCCGTCGTCGTACGCAGCGAGCAGGCGCAAGTTCCGCCTGGCGGTCAGGTACGGGTAGAAGGTCGGGCCCTCGACGAAACCGGCGACGCCGTCGAGCGCCTTCGCGCCGTCCACGTGGGGATCGCGACCGAAGAGCTCGACCGAGCCCGCAGTCGGCCTGATCAGTCCGAGCAGCATCCGAAGCGAGGTCGTCTTGCCGGCGCCGTTCGGCCCGAGATAGCCGAAGACGTCTCCCTGCTCGACCGTCAGGTCGACCTGATCGACGGCGACGAGCTCGCCGTAGAGCTTCACGAGCCCGCGCGCCCCAACAGGAAGCGCGTTGCTCATCCGAGGGCGCGGGCAGCAGCCTCCGCAGCTGCCGACGGCACCGAGCCGGCGAGAACGTATGAGACCTCGCCCTGCTTCCACGTCAACGCGGTTCCGAGCTGGGTCGCGAGCTCATGGGCGGTGACCCCGTTGAGCGAGACCTCGGGCAGGCTTCCCATCACGCCGCTGTTGGCGCCCGGCTTGGCCTGCCGTTCGACGACGACGATCGCGCCGAGACCTTGGCCGTAGACCACAACTGCCGCCTTGGAGTCTCCGTTGCCGACCAGCCGTACGTCCTGGCGCGGAAGGCCGACGAGCGTGTCCGGCGCCACCACTGGGAAGGGCGCCGCCGCCTGAACGGCCTGGAGCCCGCTCACCTGGGCGTGACCGCCAGTTCCGGCGTCGGTCCCATTTCGCGACAGCGAGCCAAGATCGACCGTCTTGGCACCCGCCGGCGGCGCTACGTCGACGTCGCTCGCCGCCACGTGCCCATACGAGATGTCGGTCGCAGACAGTTCGAGCACGGGCGACGTGGCGCCCTGAGCGTAGATTCCGAGCCGTAGGGGGACGCCGCGTGAAGCGTCGAACGCAATCTCCGCGGCGCCCAGGAGGCCGCCGTCGTGCTTCGGTGACACTCGCACGGTGTAGGCCTCCTGGCCCGCCACGTTGGTCGGCTCGGCGCTGGAGAGGGAGACGTGTTCGCCGAGCTTCGTCAGGAACTCGCTGATCTTCGCGACCGAGGGAACGCTGTTCGCTTCGCCGGTCGAGCTCTTCGCGTCGGCCGGTAGTTTCGCCCGATAGACCGTGTTCGAGGAAGCGTCGTAGATGGTCACGTCGGTGTCGTTCCAGACGATCTGGACGTCACCGGAATTGGACTGAAGCTCGAGCCGGCCCCGCCCGTCGTTCGTCGCCCAGAGGCGCCCCGAGGCACCAGACATCAGCGCCGACCCCACCTGCCCGGTGATCGCGCCTGAAGGGAAGAGCTTGTTCGTGAACGTGATCCGCGCCGTGATTCCATCCGGGGTGGGGCCTGCGAGCGAGTCGTGCAGCGCATCGGCGAGCGGCTTCGGCGGCGGGGTCGGCCCGCTGCCGCCGCTTGCCGCCACCGCGATCGCGGCGCCGCCCACGGCAAGCGTGATGACCGCCGCGATCAGGATGAGCAGTCGGGAGGTCGAAAGCGTACGAAGGAGCTTCATTCCTCCGTTCTACGCCCCGACCCTGAGAGATCTCTGAGAGGAAGCTCGATCGTGAAGCGCGAGCCCTCTGCGTAGGCGCGGCCGCGATGGCGCTCTGCCGTCGCGCGGACGATCGCAAGCCCGAGGCCCGACCCCGGCTTGCCGCCGTCGCCGCGCCAGAAGCGACCGAATGCCTGCTCGGCGTCCTCGGGCGCGAGCCCTTCGCCCTCGTCGGCGACGGTGAGCCGGGCGAACCCGTTCTCTTGCTCGGCCGTGACCGTGATCCAGCCGTCCCGGGGTCCGTAGAGCTCCGCGTTTTGGATCAGATTTTCGAGCGCGCGCTCCAGCGCCGCTCGATCGCCTTTGACGGCGACGGGCTCGAGGCGGCCGGACGTGACCCGCGGGCCGGAGACCGAGCGGGCGAGCTCGTCGAGTTGGACCACCTCCGTAGGCTCACCGGCGGATTCCTCGCGCGAGAGCACCAGCAGGTCGTCCGCCAGCCTGGCGAGCCGCTCCGCGTCGGCCTCGAGCTCCGCGATCACCTCCGGCGAGGCGCCGTGGCGGGCTAGGTAAGCGACGTTCCCGCGCAGCGCCGTTAACGGTGTCCGTAGCTCATGCGATGCGTCGGCGAGGAAGCGACGCTCGTTGTCGCGGGCCCGCTCGAGACTCGCAAGCATTTCGTTCAGTGTTCGGGCAAGCGTCCCGACCTCGTCACGCGCGGCGGGCTCGGGCAGCCGACGGCGTGGGTCGCCCGTCCGCTCGACGTCTGCGGCAGACTCGGCAAGCTGACCAAGCGGCCGCAGGGCACGGGTCATCATGATCGCGACCGCCACCGCGGCGAATGCCGAAGCGACCACACCGGCGAGCAGCACGAACAAGTGCAGGCTCCGAAGCGTCTCGTCGAGGTCGCGCGTGGAGCCGGCGACGATCACTGCACCTCCGGCGGCCGGCCCGCCCACCTCGGCGAGCGGCGCCGTGTAGGCGCGCAGGTCCTCGTCGCCGAGCTCGAGATCGGTGTAGCCCGAGCGACCGAGCCCAATCGCCTGGTCGAGCTGCCGTCTCGCCGGCAGGACTGCGCCTCCCAGCGAGAGCGAGCGAGCGACGATTCGCCCGCGCCGGTCCACCACCTCGACCGACAGCTGAGTGCCGCCGAGCGGCGAGTCCAACGCACCGGGTGCGGAGAGCACGGCCGGCGTGGAAGCTGCCAGCTGCGCCACCTCGACGGCACGCTCTCGCAGCGTGCGATCGAACGAACGGTGGAGGTGGCGACCCACGAGGACGTCCACACCCGCGCCGACAACGACAACCGCGAGCAGAATCGCCAGCGTCGCGGCAGCGACCGAACGTAGCCGGATGGAGACTCTGCTCATCGCAAGACGAAGCCGGTGCCGCGCACCGTCTCGATGAGCGGCGGTTCGCCGAGCTTCGTCCGCAGGTACGAGACGTATTGATCGACGACGTTCAGGCTCGCGGCGGCAGGGCCGCCCCAGACCCGTTCGAGCGCCAGCGCCCGGGGAACGACCCGGCGGCGATTGAGCAGGAGCAGCTCGAGCAGATCGCCCTCGCGCGAGCTCAGGCCGAGCTCGCGTCCGGCGCGCGTGGCGGTCCGTTCCCGAACGTCGAAGACGAGGTCACCGTACGCGAGCACGTCTTCGGGCTCGCCCCGGCGGAGGAGGGCGCGAATTCGCGCGAGCAGTTCCTCGGCCGCGAAGGGCTTGACGAGGTAGTCGTCGCCTCCCGCGTCGAGCCCGGCGACGCGGTCGGGGACCGCGTCCCGCGCGGTCAAGAACAGGATCGGTACCCCGAGCCCCTTGTCCCGTAGCCGCCGCGCGACGGCCAAGCCGTCGACGCCTGGCATCGCGACGTCGAGCACGACGAGGTCGGGAGCCGAGCGCTCGACGGCCGCCAGCGCGGTCCCGCCGTCGGGCGAAGCCTCGACCGCGTAGCCCTCGGCGGTCAACGTGCGCGAGAGCATCCGCCGAATCGGCCCGTCGTCGTCGACCACGAGGATTGCGGCAGAAGCCACGTTTGGAGGGTAGCCCGGCCGCCTAAGGCCGACGTACCGAAACGAGCTCGTTTCGCTCGGTCGCCCCTTTGACGGTCACCTCCTTCACGTTGCCGATCCCGCGCAGGTAGTACTTGTGGTCGAGCGTGCCCGGCTCGAGCGGCGTCCACTCTTTCGTCAGCAGCGCGCGATTCGAAGTTGTGAATGGCACGGAGACGTGCGCGCTCAGGCTGACCACCGCGAAGTGATCGTTTGCGTGACCCTTGTAGTACTCCTGGCGCCGCGACTGGCCGACCGCCGGGCTCGCGGTCATGTAGATCCCAGCCTGCGCACCGTCACGACCGGCCTGCCACGAGCCTTCCGTGCTCGTCACGTGGCCGGCCCGATCGAGCTCGGCAGTCGACTCGCCGAAGTACCAGACGTTGCCGCGCCGGTCCTGCGCATACCAGTCGGTTGTTCGTTCCTCGAGCCGGCCGGCGAGGTAGAGCCGGTCGGCCACGGCCGTGCAGAGCACGCCCTGAATCCGCTTCGTTGAATGCGTCACGGTGACGACGTCCCGGGCGGACTTCCCGTCCTTGACGCCGCGGTAGACAAAGATCGTTCCAGGAATGAGCGGGAACCAGGGATTGGTGACCCGCGCGACGAAGTCGCCAGGCACCGGCCCTGACGCGCTGGCCGAGGCCGCGCCCCCACTCCATCCGAGCACGAACAGAACAGCGAGCACGATCATCATTCGGAGAAGCTGCATGTACTCACCCGCCTTTCCTGCCGGAGACTAGGCGGAACCTCTGAGACGTTTCTGAGAGCGGCCAGAGGCGCGGCTATCCTCGGTCCGCCAAGCCCCCGTAGCTCAGTGGATAGAGCAGCGGTTTCCTAAACCGCGTGCGCATGTTCGATTCATGCCGGGGGCATCACTATTGCGCCGGTTTGCGCCGGCGCAGCGGCGGAGCTGCCATGCCTCCAGGCGTCATCGCAAGCGACGCCGACGCACGTGCGCAGGTTCAATTCTTGCAGGAGGCATCTCCATGAGGGCCGGTAGCACGACCCAGACGTGGGCTCCGCCGTCCGCCGCGTTGGCGGCGTGCGCTTCTCCGCCGTGAGCCATGGCGATCGCCCGGACGATTGAGAGGCCGAGTCCGGTGCCAGATCTCTCCCCGCTGGGCGGCGAGCGGGTGAAGCGCTCGAACGCCCGCCCGAG
>DATFXA010000173.1:0-2127 GCA_035258645.1 Gaiellaceae bacterium | reverse complement strand
GACGGGTCGGCCCCGGAGAAGATCGTCGAGTTTCTGCTCGAGCGGAAGGCCCTGTGAGCACGCTCGTCTTCCTCGAGCACCACGACGGCGAGCTCCAGAAGGACTCGCTCGGCGTGCTCGGCAAGGCCGTGCAGCTGGGGGACGACGTCGCCGTCCTGGTCGCCGGCTCCGGCGTCGAGGGCCTCGCCGCACAGGCCGCCAACTTTGGGGCGAAGAAGGTGTACGTCGCGGACGACCCCGCGCTCGAGCAGCCGCTGTCTCAGCCGCGGGTGGACGTCCTCGCCGAGCTGATCTCCGGCCAGGCGATCGACACCGTGCTCTTCGCGGCGACCGTCTTGACCGCGGACGTCGCGGCAGGGCTGGCTGCACGGCTCGACGCCGGCTTGAACTGGGATCTCGTCGACCTGGCGGAGCAGGAGGGCAAGCTCGTGGGCAAACGGCCGGCGCTCGACGACACCGTCTACGTCGACGTCGGCTGGACGAGCGAGCCGCGGCTCGCGCTCTTCCGCACCGGAACGTTCGAGCCGGTGGAAAGCCCGGCGGAGCCCGAGGTCGAAAAGGTCGGAGTCAAGCTCGAGGATTTCTCGACCCTGGCGAAGATGATCGAGCAGGCGCACGAGGAGAGCGAAGGACCCTCGATTGAGGATGCGGACGTGATCGTCGCCGGCGGCCGAGGCCTCGGCGCTCCCGAGAACTTCGCGCTTGTCGAGGACCTCGCGAAGGCGCTCGGAGGCGCCGTCGCTGCGACACGCGCGGTCGTCGACGCGGGCTGGTACCCGTACTCGACGCAGGTCGGGCAGACCGGCAAGACGGTCGCGCCTCGGCTCTACATTGCGGTCGGCATCTCCGGCGCGATCCAACACAAGGTCGGCATGCAGGGCTCGAACGTGATCGTCGCGATCAACAAGGACCCGAACGCGCCAATCTTCGAGTACGCCGACCTGGGCGTCGTCGGCGACTTGAACGAGATCGTCCCGAAGCTGACGGAGCTCGTCCGCCAGCGGCGTGCTGCGTGACGCGGCCGTCCGACTTCCCACCCCCGTTTGCCGTCGCGGAAGCGATCGCACAGCCGACCGATCCCGAGGATGAGCGGATCGAGGTCGGGATCGCGATCGTCGGCGCGGGCCCGGCCGGGCTTGCGTGTGCGATCCGGCTCGGCCAGCTGCTCGAGGACGCGCCGGCCGTTGCCGAGCGGCTCGGCGACGTGCCGGTTGCGGTGATCGAGAAAGGCAAGCAACCAGGCTCGCACCTGCTCTCGGGCGCGGTTGTCAATCCTCGGGCACTGCAGCGGCTGTTCGCCGGCCGGAAGCGGCTCGACGAGCTGCCGTTCTACGGGCAGGTCGAGCAGGAGTCCGTCTACTTCCTGACCAGGCGCCGCGCCGTCCGGATCCCGACCCCGCCGACGATGCGAAACCACGGCAATCGCGTCGCCTCGCTGGCGCAGCTCGGCCGCTGGCTGGCCGAGCAGGCCGAAGAGGCGGGCGCGGTCGTTCTGCCCGAGACCGCGGCGACGAAGCTGCTCGTCGACCACGGGCGCGTCCGCGGGGTCCGCACGGGCGACAAGGGCCGCGGCCGAAACGGGCAGGAACTGGCGAACTTCGAGCCCGGCTCCGATGTTGTCGCCCGCATCACCGTGCTCGCGGAGGGAACCCAAGGTCACTTGACGGGCGCGGCGATCGACCGGTTTGCGCTGCAGGGCGAGAACCCCCAGGTCTGGGCGCTCGGCGTCAAGGAGGTGTGGCGCGTCGCCAAGCCCCTTCGCCGTGTGATCCACACACTGGGGTGGCCGCTGCGGCCTGGATCCAAGTACCGCGAGTTCGGGGGCTCTTTCGTCTACCCGATGGGCGACGAGATGCTGACGCTCGGGATGGTGGTCGGGCTCGACTACCGCGACGTGGAGCTCTCCGTGCACGACCTGCTCCAAGAGCTGAAGACGCACCGGCTCGTGCGTCGGCTGCTCGAGGGCGGCGAGCGGATCGCGTGGGGGGCGAAGACGATCCCAGAGGGTGGATTCCTCGCGCTGCCCAAGCGGCTCCACGCTCCGGGACTGCTGCTCGCGGGCGACGGTCCGGGCTTCGTCAACGTGCCGGCCTTGAAGGGCATCCATTACGCGATCGAGACCGGAGC
>DATFXA010000172.1:0-4753 GCA_035258645.1 Gaiellaceae bacterium | reverse complement strand
TCGTCGCGGCAGCCCGCTTCATCGCCTCCCGGATCGCGACGCTCTTCGTCGCATCTCCGTCGGTGTGGAAGACGACGACGTTCGGAGGCCGTACACCGGCACCGAAGGCATGCAGCGCCCGCTGGCTCGCCTCGTAAGCCGACTTGTGCGGGATCGAGAAGCTCTGGTACCAGCGCGAGGAGAGCTTGCCGGCGGCAACGCCGCCGACCAGCGTCAGCACGATCCAGACCGCGATCACCGGCCAGCGGTGCCGGGTCGTGAAGTGCGCGAGCCGCGCGAGCCGCCCGTTGTCGTTGTCGCTTGCGCTTGCAGGCCGGTTGGTTTCCACGATCACTCCCCCTCTTGCTCTTGCTCGTCATTCGGACCGCGTCGGGCCCTGCCGTTCATCGGTGTTCGAATCACGGAGCAAGGCTGCCCGCGGGCCTGAGCGCACGGCAATGGGGCGGGCCGACATTCGAAAGTGCGGATTACCGCACCTCTGGACGTCGGATCCCCCCATTGCTCGACGCTGCAACGGAGTGCAATCTGTTACCGATGTCGAGCCGAGAACCGAGTAACCTGACTCGACGGGGAGCTTGAGTCGATGAAGCCAGAGCGCTCGGAGTCGCCCGCCCAGCGGGCACCGTCGGGACGGCGGGTTCTGGTCGTCGACGACCATCCGAGCTTCCGAAAATGTGTCCGGGCGCTCCTCATATCCGAGGGGTTCGAGATCGTCGGCGAGGCCGAGGACGGTGAATCTGCTCTTGCTCTGGCGGCTGAGCTGTCTCCCGACCTCATCCTGCTCGATATCCAGCTCCCGGATATCAGCGGCTTCGAGGTCTCCTCGCGACTGCACGAGGAGAATCCCAATCTGGAGATCGTCCTCGTCTCGAGCCGCGACGACAGCTCCTACGGATCGAGCCTGACAGCGAGCGGGGCACGGGGGTTCATCACGAAGGGCGACCTCTCAGGCCCGGCCCTTGCGAGGCTGCTGGAGTGAGCGTCCATTCGGCGCACGCCTCCGTGGCGCCCTCACTCTCCCACAGGGCGAGGGACGGGCCGGAGCGTCCGCTGAGCGGGGTCCTCACAATTGGGATCGGAGTCGCGGCGCTCGCGGCAATGTCGGGCGCCGTCTACCTGTCCGCTGCCAGCCACCATGCGCCGAATCCGGTCGGGCACGCAGTTCTGAGCGTTGTCGTGTGCTCGTCCTTCGTCGGAGCGGGCCTCCTAGCGCTCCGGCGCCCTCCGTACGTCCGTTTCGGCTACCTCCTCGTGGCGGTCGGGTTCGCGTCGCTTCTCGGCGCACTGCACGACGCAAACAACGCGATCCTGTACACGATCGGCGTCCTGACCGCGAATCTCGTCTTCGCGGTGCTCGTCCACACTTTGCTCGCCCTCCCGGGCGGGCGCCTTCTCTCGCGCTCGACAAGGCTGATGGTCCTCGTCGCCTACCTCAACGTGCTCGTGCTTCAGGCCATCGCTGTCGTCTTCGATCCGTTGACCCGCTGGAACAGCGACCACCCTCCCAACAAGGCCCTGATCGTCTCGCACCCGGCCCTGGCCACCGCCCTCGAGGAGCTCGAGGCCGCTATCGCGATCGCCCTCGCACTCGCGGTCGCGTTCGTGCTCTTCCGCTGGTCCCGTGCAAGGACGCCGGTTACGCGGCGGCGGCTGATGCCGATCCTCATCGGCGGCAACCTCGGACTACTCCTGTTCGGAATCGGGCTCGCGCTTGCACCGCTTTCCTCGGGTGCAGCGGTCGTGGGGATCGGTCTCGGGTTGCTTTCGTCGATCGCGCTGCCGGCCGCATTCGTCGCGGGACTACTGCAAGGGCGCCTGTCGCGGGCGGCGGTCGGCGAACTGCTCGTCGAGCTTCGCGAGGGCACCACGGCAACCGGCCTCCAGGATGCCCTTCGTCGCACGCTTGGGGACCCGTCGCTCGAGCTCGCGCGGGGGGATGCTTCCGGGCGTTACCGTGACGCCGAGGGCCGCCCGATGGCGCTGCCGGGCCCCGGTGAGCCGCGCATGACGACGTCCATCGAGTATCAGGGCGACGAGATCGGGGTGCTCGTCCACGACAAGGTGATGCGTCTGCGCCCGGAGCTGCTCGACGCCGTCAGCGCGGCGGCGGGCTTCGCACTCGCCAACGAACAATCGCTGGAGACGCTGCAACGCATGGAGCTGCGCAGCCGAGCCCTGCTGGACGCGATTCCCGACCTGATGTTTCGTGTCTCGCGCGAAGGCGTCACTCTCGACATCCGCGCAGAGGATTCCTCGGCCCTGGTCCTCTCGGTGGAAGAGCAGCTCGGCCGCAACGTCCGGGATTACCTCCCGGCCGAGGTCGCCGATGCGGCAATCGCCTGCATCGAGCGGGCACTGAAGACCGACGCGATGAGCTCGATCGAGTACGAGCTGGAGATCGATGGCGAAGCGAGGATCTTCGAGTCGCGGATGGTGCCGAGCGGCCCGAACGAGGTTGTGACGATCGTGCGCGACTTCACGGACCAGCGCCGGGCCGAGCTCGAGCAGCGGCGGCTCGGCGAGGAGCAGGCCGCGCTGCGCCGGGTCGCGACGCTCGTCGCGGGTGACGCGCCCCCTGAGCTCGTGTTTCAGACGGTCACGGAGGAGGTTTGTCGGGCGTTGGGGCTGCGCGAGGCAGTGCTCGAGCGGTACGAGGACGAGAGAAGCGCGATCATCGTGGGCCGCTTTGGGAGTCGGCTAGCGGACGATTTCGACGTCGGCACCGTGATCGAGCTCGAAGATGGGCTGGCCGTGACCGAGGTGCGGAGGACCGGGGCGCCGATCCGGGTCGAGAACTACGCGGAGCTCCCCGGTAGCGTCGCCAGCCGAGTGACCGCGATCGGTTTCCGTTCCTCCGTCGCAGTGCCGATCAGCGTTGCCGGGTCACCCTGGGGCGCGCTGGTCGCGTCGCTGCGTGAGGACGAATCGCTGCCGCGAGAGACGGAACGCAGAATGGCCGGCTTCGCCTCGCTCGTCGCCCTCGCAGTAGCGAGCGCTCAGGCCCGTGAGGAGCTCGAGGCATCGCGGCTCCGCATCGTCGAAGCGAGCGATGCGGAGCGGCGGAGGCTCGAGCGGAACCTCCATGACGGGGCCCAGCAGCGACTCGTGGCGCTCTCGGTCGGCCTACGGCTGGCCATGCAGAAGGTCCGCACCCACCCCGACCAGGCGGGCGAGCTGCTCGAGGTCGCGGCGGAAGAGCTGTCGGAGGCGCTGACAGAGCTGCGCGAGCTCGCACAGGGCATCCATCCAGTGATACTCACGGAGCGCGGCCTCGAGCCGGCGCTCGAGGTGCTCACGGCCCGGGCACCTCTGCCGGTCGCCCTCGAGATGCGGCTGCGAGAACGCCTGCCCGAGCCTGTCGAGACCGCCGCTTACTACGTCGTTTCCGAGGCGTTGGCGAACGTCGTCAAGCACGCCGGTGCCCGCGAGGCAAAGGTTCGCATCCTCCGGTCCGGCGGGGCCGCACTGGTCGAGGTCGAGGACGACGGCGAGGGCGGCGCCCAGCTCGACGGCGGATCCGGCCTGCGTGGCCTGCTCGATCGGGTCGAGACGCTCGACGGCCACCTGGAGATCGACAGCCGTCGGGGGCGTGGGACACTGGTGCGCGCGGCGCTGCCGGTCTCATGACCCTCACCTTCTTCTTCAGCGACATAGAAGACTCGACGGGCCTCCTCGGAAGGCTCGGCGACGCCTATCCCGACGCGCTCGCCGACTCGCGCGCGCTGATCAGGAACGCGGTCACCCAGGAAGGCGGGCGCGAGATCGATTGCCGCGGAGACGAGCACTTCTGCGTCTTCAACAGTCCCGAGGCGGGTGCCGCCGCAGCGATAACCGCCCAGCGGGCTTTCGCGTCGCATACGTGGCCTGGCAACGAGCATTTTCGCGTCCGGATCGGCCTTCATTCCGGCGAAGCTGAGAGCAAGGACAACGACTACGTGGGGATCGACGTTCACCGAGCCTCCAGGATCTGCCAGGCTGCGCACGGCGGCCAGGTCCTCGCCTCAGCGGACGTTGCAAGCGCGGCGGGGCCGCTGGCGCGAGATCTCGGGACGTTCGAATTCAGAGGGCTCGGCCACCCCGAGCGCATTTATCAGCTTGTCGCCGACGGTCTTCCTGAGCAGTTTCCGCCGCTCCGCGGCGTGCGTGCGCACAATGACGCGGTGCGGGCCGTGATCGCGGACGACTCGACTCTCCTCCGCGAGGGACTCGCCCGTCTGCTGGAGGAGGTCGGGATCGAAGTCGTCGGACAGGCGAGGGACGCTGACGAGCTCATGCTCAAGGTGCGGAGCTACCACCCTGACGTCGCGATCGTCGACATCCGCATGCCTCCGACAAACACGGACGAGGGCATCCGCGCCGCACGCGAGATCCGGGCAGAGCATCCCGAGACGGGCGTGCTCGTCCTCTCGCAGTACGTCGCGCACACATACGCGGTCGAGCTGCTCGCCGATAGCGCCGAGGGCCTCGGCTACCTGCTCAAGGATCGCGTCTCGGATGTGGACGAGTTCACGGCTGCGGTCCGGCGTGTCGCTGACGGTGGATCTGCGCTCGATCCTCTCGTCGTGGCCGAGCTCGTCGGCCGCAATCGCGGAGACGACCCGATCGAGCGGCTGTCGCCGCGCGAGCGGGAAGTGCTCGAGCTCATGGCGGAGGGCCGCTCGAACCAGGCAATCGGCCAGCGGCTCTTCATCTCGTCGCGGGCGGTCGAGAAGCACGTTACGGCGATCTTCACCAAGCTCCGGCTGCCCGCGGC
>DATFXA010000171.1:0-6103 GCA_035258645.1 Gaiellaceae bacterium | reverse complement strand
AGCGACGGCGGCGTGTCGATCAGGACGTAGTGGTAGTCGTCCTTCACGGGAGCGAGCGCCTTTTCGAGCGCCCGCTCGCGGCCGATCATGCTCGAGAGCGCGAGCTCGGCGCCCGCGAGATCGATCGAGGAAACCGCGAGGTCGGCCTCCTGGTGATGGATCACTTCGGTGATCGGAACCCGGTGCACGAGCACGTCGAACATCGACCGCTCGATCGCATCCGGATTCAGGCCCTGACTCATGGTCAGGTTGCCCTGCGGATCAAGGTCGACGAGGAGCACCTTCATGCCCTGTTCGGCGAAGGCGACTCCCAGATTCAGCGCCGTCGTCGTCTTGGCGACGCCGCCCTTCTGGTTGGCGAAGGCGATGACCCTCCCCAGTGTGGCTCCTTTCGAGATGTCGTCCCGGGTTCCCGGTCGCGGAAGCAGGCGTGCCAGCCCCATCAGACCCTTTCTTTCGTCTGATAGTAGCCGAACCCTTTATCAACCTAAATGCAGGCCTTTTTTCATCCTCCAAAGGGGCTTTTCCACACTCGGGCTTCGCTGCCACGCCGCGCATGTCGGCGCGGCCTTTTTGGTCGGCATCGGAACCGACGTTTGGTCCACGGACGTTTAACCACCGGCGTCCTGAGTACGGGTGCCGAAGGCCGAGCCCGAACTCTTCGCGCGTTCTAGTCCGCCTCGCCGTCCCAGTAGTCGACCCGCTCAGGCTGGAAGATCACGCCGATGCCACGCAGGTTGACCTTGTTCGAACGCGGGTAGTAGGCAATGTCGTTCGCGTCACGCGTCCCGTAGGCGAGCATCGTCAGGCCACCCTCACCACCTCGGAACGCATGAGGCACCCGCGAGGACGCTGGCCGGGCGACGACGTGACCGCGCCGGACCGGGTACTCGTTCTCCCCGAGCAGGCAGACGCCGTCGCCGTCCAGGATCACGAACATCTCCTCCTCGAGCGAGTGGCAGTGCGGCGGACCGCTCAGCTTGCCGGGCTGGACCCGGTTGTAGTTGATGCCCGTGTTGACCGAACCGGCAGCGACGCCCAGGTCTCTGCACTCGACGCTGACGTCGCCCTGCCCCCATGGTTCGGGGTCGACCTCGTCCACGTTGACAATCCGCACCGGCCGCGGGCTCGGCGGTGGCAGATCAGGATCGGGCAGCGCTCCCTCGAGGTCCCACTGGTGCCGCCCGTCGACGTCGATGATCGCCGGCCCGACTCGCATCACGCTCAGTCGCGGGAAGTAGGCGAAGACGTTTTCCGGGCCGGCGCCGAATGCGAGGACGTCGAGCCCGTCCTCTCCGGCGACGAGCGTGTGGGCCTCCCGCTCGGAGAGGTGGACGAGGCAGTCGCCCGCGCGGACCTCGTAGGTGCGATCCTCGTCTCGCTCTCGTTGCCACGAAAGGCCCGAGCCGCGTAGGACGAAGAAGATCTCCTCGTCGCTCTCCACGTGCAGCGGGGTCGAGCGCTTGGCGGGATCCACTCGGATCCGGTTCATGCGGATCCGCACGGAGCCGACGGCTCGCGAGATCGGTGTCCACTCGCTGCTGATCGACCCGGCGCTGTCGTGCTCGGCTTGGAGGTCGTCCCAGTTGGCGACGTGATCGGTCACGGACGCGATTAGACCATGGGCGCCATCCCCGCGTCGTGAGCAAGCCGGCAGCGCTCCAGAGCCGCCGCGGCGACACCGCTGCCGTCGCGTTCCGCTTCGAGCCAGGCCTCGCCCTCGCGCAGCAGCTCACGGACTTCTGCAAGCAGCTGCTTCGGTCCCACGCCTTCGCGCTCGAGCGCCTCGATTCGTTCGAGCCTGTGCATGACTGCCCGCGCCTCGTCCATGCACCGAACGTAGCGGCCGAACGCGGACTGAACCGTGCCGGCTTCGTGACAGTTATGCGACAGCCGTGAGGGAGCGCCTCGGCCGGGCGCGAAGACCCAGCAGCGACTCGTCGAGCGCGGCGACGAGCGCAGTTCGATCGCCGTGGAGGAGCGTCTCGACGAGTGCGCGCCTGACCGCGTCCACGGTCGAAGGCTTCGCAGCCTCGCCACCCACGAGCGCGCGTAGGCGTTCCAGCTGGTCGGCTCGTTCGCGCGCGGTCTCGCCAAGCAGAAGGGCCGTGCGTACGGTCGCCGCCCAGAGGCCGTCGGCGCCTCCCAGCAGGGCTGTCAAAGCCTCGCGCAACTGCTCCGAGCTGAACGGCTCGGCCGCGAAGAGCGACAGCTCCCAGCGGTCGAGCGCCTCTGCCAGGTCCGGGTCTTCGTCGGCGCTGGAGATCCGTTCGAGCAGCTGGCCGGCGAGGTTGCCACGGAAGGTGTCCAGCCGCGATGGCTCACCGGGCGGCTGCGTCGCCGCGATCGGCAGCACCGGTCGGATCCCGTAGGGGCGCCAGTCGAGTCGTTCGAAGAGGACGGGCCCTGCGGCTACCGCGGCAGCGGTCGCAAGCCGCAATGCCGTGACGGCGTCGGCAAGCTCGGCAGGCGCGTCCGGCGGGGCGGTCTCCGCAGCTTCGAGGGGGCGCTCGAGCTCGAGGACGCAGACCCGGTCCGGCTCCCGGCCGAACGACGGCGGCAGCAGGCGCGCAGCGTCCGGCCACGATGCGGCCAGCTCCCCGGCAGGGGCGACGCGAACCCGGATTCCGCGGCCGAGCTCGATCTGGCTGCCGGCACCTAGCCCGACCAGTGGCGCGACGGCGGCATAGGCTCGGCGGCTCCCGTAGAGCGAACGCTCGAGCCCGGCGTAGGCCCGGTCGAAGACGGCATCGTTCCAGTCGAAGCCGCCACAGTGCTCGGCGACGTCGGTGAGAAGTGGCAGCAAGACGGTGCTGACCAAAGCGCTGCCGTCGCTTCGCTCGCCTCCAGCGTGAGCGCGGGCGAAGATCGCGGCAGCGGGCTCGCGCCGCAGCTCCTCCAGTGCGGTCAGGGTGTCAGGGAGCGCTGCGAGGCGCCCGGCGCGCGCTTCGATGTAGCTGCCGACGCGCGGCCGATACTCGTAGAGGGGGCGCTTGCCGCCGACGTGCTCATCGAAGGAGAACTGCAGCTCGGATCCCGCCGCGACGTCCTGGGACAGGAGCGCGAAGCCGGCCAGCCCGAAGAGACGCAGGGAGCGGTACAGGTGCGGAGCGCGCACGGCCACGAGTTGCGGTTACGCCTTCGGCCGGCCGAACCCTGCCGCCAACCTGGACGGTCAGGGCTGACAGACGGGACACCAGTAGGCGGTGCGGTTCTGCTCGCCTTGCCCGCGTGACCGAATCGACGCGCCGCAGCGTCGGCAGGCGCGACCCGCCCGCCTGTAGACCTGCCCACGCCCATGGCCGGTCTCGACAGAGGCGGTCATCAGCTGGTGCGCCGCCTGGAGCACGCGACTCAATTCTTCGTCGGAAACTTCGGCGACCGGGCGCCAGGGCGAGATGCGCGCCTCCCAGAGCGCCTCGGCCCTCCAGACGTTGCCGATCCCCGCCACGAGCCGCTGGTCGAGCAGCGCGTCGCCAACGGTGTGGCGCTCTTCGCGTCGCAGGTTCGCGATCATCCTGTCCAGGTCCGGCGGCTCGCCGAGAATGTCCGGACCGAGCCGACGCACCGCACGGTCGTCCAGCTCGAGCACCGGCCCGTTCCAGAGCACGGCCTCGCGCTCGGCGCCTCGCAGGATCAGCCAGGGCCGGCCGAAGAGCTTCGAACCTCTCTCGTGTACCTGCCAGCGGCCCGACATACGAAGGTGGCTGCGAAGAACGACTCCCTCCTCGAAGCGGAGGAGCAGGTTCTTGCCGACCGCCTCGACCCCGAGAAGACGGCGGCCGTCGAGCCGCTCGGCGAGCCGCTTGACCGCCGCCCGCGGATGCGGCGTCTCGACCTCCACCTGCTCGCCCACCAGCACTTGCAGTCGGCGAGCGGCTCGCGCCAGGGAATCCCCTTCGGGCATCGCTAGGGCCGCAGCACGGCGCGGCGCGGGCCGGCGAGAAAGCCGGCCTCGACGAGGAGAGGCATCGCCTCCGTCTCGGTGACAGCCTGGCCGTCGAACCGCTCGACCGCGAGGCGCTTCAGGCCACTCGTGCGCACGTGAGCCACCAGCGCCTCGAGCGCCGGCGGGAGCCAGGTGTCGTCCGGGTCGCGGAGCGGAACGAGCGACCGGCCGCCGCGCTCGACGAACAGGGCCGGCTCGCCTCCGAGCAGGACCACATGTGCGCCTGCGACCCGCGCGGCGCGGGCCCCGGCCCGTTTTGGCCACGGCAAGACTGCACCGTACGGCTGTGCCGGGTCGGCCGCGGCGAGCACGAGCGCCTCGGGCTCTTCGTCCTCGCGCGGACGAAGCTCGCGCAGCCGCTCGACGGCGCCGCCGAGCGCGAACTGCGCGCCGCCGAGGCCCTCGACGAAGTAGCCGCGCCGGCAGAGGCCGAGCGTCTCGAGCGCCTTCAGCTCGCCGTAGACGGCGCCGTACCCGCCGCGAATCCCTTCCGCCCGGACGCTGTCGCGGGTGACGATCCCGTGCCGCTCGAGCAGTAGCTCGGCAAGCGACCGTCTGTCCGGGCCGTGTCCGGGATCAGATCCCGATCCTGTCGCAAAGAGACGCTCCGTCGGCGTCCAGCGCCCCTGGGTCGCCGTGATCTCGCCGGCCCGGCGCCTGGAGAAGCGGCGCGGTCGCCGCTGGGGCTTCGGGGCCCCGTAGCGCCGACCCGCGCGCAACGGCTGCCAGGCGTCGTTGGTCACCTCGCCGGCCCAGACGAGATCCCAGAGCGCCGGGAGCGCCTCTTCGGTCTCGAGCCCGGTCTCCGCCAACAGGTCGAACCAGAAGAGCGCGCTCGCTCCGAGCGCGACGCGCAGGCGGTCGTGGACCTCTCGCTCCGGGCGATCGGCGGCCGCCACCTGGCCGAGCACCGGAGCGTCCTCACGGAAGTAGACCGCGACCCGGTCGAGCCCGGCCCCGACCCAGACGACCTCGCCCGAGGCACATAGCTGGTCGAGCTGCTCGGGCCGGTAGTCCGGTACCCGTCGCGGGAGGACATCCGACTCCCACAGCGAGACCGGAAGCGCCAGCGCCTGCAGCGGCACGAGCGCCTCGCGGAGCGAGGCGCGGCGTCCGACCCCGTGCCAACTCGGCAGAAACCGGCCAAGGGCGGCCTGCTCGGCCGGCTCGACTTCCTTCCGCAGCGCCGCCAGAGAGGCGCGCCGCAGGCGTCGGAGGACGTCCGCATCGCACCACTCCCGCTCTGTACCGCCGGGTCGAAGCTCGCCGCGGACGAGCTCCTCGTCGCGCTCGAGCTCGTACAGGACCGCTTCCACATCGACCCCGAAGTGCTCGCGCGCCTCGGCCGTCGTGAACGGGCCGCGGCCTTTGGCGTACCGAAGCACGAGCGCCCGCAACGGCTGCTCGCCTCCCTCGAGGTAGACCTCGGGCAAGCCTGACGGCGGCATCACCCCGAGCGCGTCGCGGTAGCGGCCGGCGTCCTCGACTGCGATCAGGCACTCGTCTCCGCCGATCCGAACCCGCAGGGCCCGCCGCTCCGCCTCGAGCACAGCCGCGTGCGCCTCGTCGAACGTCCCGACCCGCCGGTCACCCCGAAGCCGCAAGAGATCGTGCAGCTCGTCCGGGTTCCGCGGGTCGCCGCGTAGCTGTGCCTCCACCTCCTCGACCGCATTCGCGTCGAGCAGCTCCCGCAGCTCCTCCTGGCCGAGCAGCTCCCGGAGCAGCTCGCGGTCGAGCGACAGCGCCTGGGCCCGCCGCTCGGCAGGAGGCGTGTCGTCCTCATACATGTACGTGGCGACGTAGTCGAAGAGCAGCGAGGCCGAATAGGGCGACGCCGACGGCGTCTCGACCTCGACGAGATCGAGCTGCCGGGTCCGAAGTCCTTGCAGCAGCCGCTTGAGCGAGGGCAGGTCGAACACGTCCTGCAGACACTCGCGATAGGTCTCGAGCATGACGGGAAAGGCGGGGTACTTGCGCGCCACCTGGAGGAGCGACTGCGCCTTCAGGCGCTGCTGCCAGAGTGGCGTCCGCTGGTCAGGACGCCGGCGCGGGATCAGCAACGAGCGCGCCGCGTTCTCGCGGAAGCGCGCGCCGAAGAGCGCCGAGTCGCCCACCTCGTTGACGACCAGTTCTTCGATCTCCTCGGGATCGATG
>DATFXA010000170.1:0-3717 GCA_035258645.1 Gaiellaceae bacterium | reverse complement strand
GCCGCTGCCAGGGCGGCGCAGGTTCGTGTCTCTCCGACCGTCCCCACAAGATCCACGGCACGTACGAGAGAGGGAAGATCCAGATGATCCGGACTACGATCACGGCCAGGCCGACCAGCACAGCGTCCGCAACGAGCTCGCTTGCCGAGCGGCTCGAGAGCGAGTCGAGGATGTGGTTCAGCTGGAGCCCGACGAGCCCGAAGAGGAGCGCGTTCACGACGAAGGTGACGATTTGCCACGCGGCGGCCCCATCGAGTCGTGTCTGCACGCTCGTCAGCTCGGGCGTACGCCAACCCATGTAGACGCCGACCGTCACCACCGAGAGCACGCCCGAGACGCCGAGCGCCGCCGCCGGTAGGAACGCGAAGTACCCCGAGAGGAGCGAGATCGTCACCTCGACAGGAGGGTTGTCGAGCCGGCGCCTGACCGCGGCGATCAGGTAGGCGATCACAAGGCCGACGGCGATGCCGCCGGCGGCGGTCCAGACGAACCGCAGCCCGGCGTCCCAGATCGAGAAGGCGCCCGAGACGACGGCCACCACAGCAACTCGATAGAGGACGAGCGCGCTGCCGTCGTTGACCAGGCTCTCGCCCTCGACGATCGCGACGACCCGGTGCGGAACTCCGAGCCTGCGCGCAATGGCGACCGCCGCAATGGGGTCCGTTGGCGAGACCACGGCGCCGAGCACGAAGGCGGGACCCCAGGGGAAGTCGGGGATCATCGTGTGTGCGACGACCGCCACGCCGATCATCGTTGCCACGACGAGCCCGATGGCCAGGGCCGAGATCGGGACGACGTTTTGCCGCAGGTCGCGGAGCGAGGTGTAGAAGGCCGCCAGGTAGAGCAGCGGCGGCAGGAGCGCGACGAGCACGATGTCCGGCGGCAGCGTGATCGTCGGGATCCCCGGCACGAAACTGATCGCGAGCCCGCCGAGCACGAGCAGGATCGGATAGGGAACGCGCAGGAACGGCGCGAGCACCAGGAGCGCCGCGATCGAGACGAGCAGCGCCAGCAAAATGACGTCTTGGTGCGGCCCGAAGGTCACGGCGCGACGATACGCACTGACTCTGGTTCCGGGAAACCGTGCAGCGTATGCTCGCCCTTGGGGGCAGGCGGATTCGACCGGAAGGAGCTCCGACTTGCGCTCGCGCCTACTTATTCTTGTGGCCGCTACCGTCTCTGCAACCGCGCTTGTCACTGTCGGTGTCGCGGCAACCCGGAATGCGACGTCCCTACCGAAGTTGAAGGGGACAATCGGTCCCGGCTACACGATCTCGCTCAAGAACGCTCAAGGCAAGCGCGTGACGACGCTCAAGCACGGCAAGTACACGCTCGTCGTCCAGGACAAGTCGAATATCCACAATTTCACGCTGAACGGGCCGGGGATCAAGAACAAGATGATCACCGGGACTGGATTCGTCGGCCCGAAGACGGTGACGGTGACACTCAAGAGCGGGAAGTACCGTTACTACTGCACGGTGCATCCCTTTGTGACCGGGACTTTTCGGGTCACCTGATTGGAGTTTGGTCGGCGGCGTCGACCTCCAGGCTCATGCAGAACCCGCAGACGCGGTATGTCCGGCGAGGCGAGGTGAGCATTGCCTACCAGGTCGTCGGCGCTCGCGGGCCGGATCTGATCATCGTCCCCGGCTTCATTTCGCATCTCGACCTGCAGTGGACCGACCTGGCCTTTAGCCGCTTCCTCGAACGGCTCGCGTCCTTTACCCGCTTGATCCTGTACGACAAGCCCGGGACCGGCCTTTCCGATCCGATCCCGCGAGTGCCCACCCTCGAGGAGCGGATTGCGGACATCAGGGCGGTACTGGACGCTGTGGGCTCGAAGCAGGCTGCGCTCTTCGGCTTCTCTGAGGGTGGTCCAGTTTGCGCTTTGTTTGCTGCGACATGGCCGGAACGAACGAGCGCGCTCGTCCTCTACGGGACATATCCGTGTGGACGGCCGTCCGAAGAACTACTCGGAGAGGTGGCCGTAACCCTCGAGGAGTACAAACGGGTCGCTTCGGATTTCGAGGACGTGGTGGCGCACTGGGGAGACGGCAGACTCGGTCGGTTGATCGCTCCCAGCGCTGAAGGCGAGCTGCAACGCCGTTTCTGGGGCATCTTCGAGCGGGCGGGGGCGAGCCCGGCTATGGCACGTGCTCTGATCGAAGCGAGCATGCGGGCGGACGTCACTACGGTCCTGCCGACGATTCAAGCCCCGACGCTCGTGCTGCACCGGAATGGGGAGGTCTTTCCAATCGCTGCAGGCCGCCATCTGGCGCGGGCGATTCCCGGCGCCCGTTTCGTCGAGCTTGCGGGGGAAGACCACGCCTTCTGGGTAGGGGACGTCGAGTCGGTGCTGGCGGAGCTCGAGGAGTTCCTGACCGGCGTGCGGACTGCTCCGCCGCCTGACCGGCTTCTGGCGACGCTCCTCTTTACGGACATCGTCGGCTCGACCAAGCGCGCAAGTGAGCTCGGCGACCGCGGCTGGCACGAGGTGCTCGACGAGCACAACGCGCGCGTGCGCGAGCTTCTCGAACGCTTCGGCGGCCGTGAGCTCGACACGGCCGGCGACGGGTTCTTCGCCAGCTTCGAAGGACCGGGAGCAGCGGTGCGCTGCGCGTGTGCGATCGGTCGGTCGCTGCGCGAGCTCGACCTCGAAGTGCGAGCGGGTGTGCACACCGGTGAATGCGAGCGGATCGGCGACAAGCTCGGCGGAGTCGCGGTCCATGTGGGGGCGCGGATCGCCGCCACGGCGCAAGGCGGCGAAGTTCTTACGTCCAGGACGGTTCGGGATCTCGTTGCCGGCTCGGGTCTGAAGTTCGTCGACCGTGGGACACATCGTCTGCGCGGCATCGACGAGCCCTGGCAGCTCTTCGCCGTCGAAGACGTGGTCTCGTCGGCCCCGCACCTCACTGGTCCCCGGGAGCACCTGGGAGCCAGAGATCGGGCTCTCGTGCAGATCGCCCGGCGTGCGCCTGCCGTGCTGCGCGTCGGCGGGCGGCTGGGACGGAGCAAACCCGGAGCATTCTGACTCCAACCGCGAGGTTCGCGCTCTTTGCGCCCATCGCGTTGGACGTCCCCCCCGTTCGGGGGGTATCAGGCCGCCGGCGACCGCGTAGAGTCGCGCACGACCTCGCTGCTTGAGCCCAAAGCGCTGAGGAGTCGGAGAATCACTACAGATTCGGAGTTTTCCACCGTTTCCACAGACGGCTGGGGAGTTATGCCCGGACCAAGCGAACAGCCGAAGAGACCCACCGCGCACGAGCCCGAGCTTCCGGGTGACTTTGTCTCTGAGGACCTGCGCGCCGACTGCCTCCGCTTCCTGGAGGAGCTGCGGGCCTTGATCGGACGGCGCGCCGAGTTGGTCGCCGCGAGTGCGGGGTGGGTGCCGGAGGGGCGCCAGAGTGGCTCCGATCATCCATCGGCGGGCGAACCTCCGACGACGAACCGGGGCGCCTGAGTCCAGCAATCCGGCCGTGATTGCCGAGAGCACCGTGCGTGCAAGATGACCAACCTGGAGCATGGGCGCACGACCGACTGACTGAGACGCTTGAAGCGGGGTCGGAGTGGCTCCCATCTCTCCCTCTCAGGGGAGCCCCGCCGAGCATTGCTCAGTCAGGGCGTGGCGTCGCCTCCGGCCCCGGCTCGGTGACATCAGCGGGCGCCGTAGGGTCCCCCCGAACGGTGGGGTGACGCCGGACTTGCGGGGGTCGCCCC
>DATFXA010000169.1:0-7434 GCA_035258645.1 Gaiellaceae bacterium | reverse complement strand
CTCCATCCGTAGGTGGAAGAACGGATAGCTGGGCTGCGGGACGTACTGAAGGTCGAGCTTGTTGCAGAGGTACGTGGCGTCCTGCGTCAGGACGCAGTACCGGAACAGCCCGAAGACCGCCGAGTACTCCTTCTTGAGCGTCAGCTCGAGGTCGGCCTCGAACTCGTCGAGCTCGTCCATGTGCGACATGAGGCGGTCATTCTAGCTCCGCGAGCAACGCTGAAACCGGCCCGCGCCCGGGGATCTCCAGGCCCGGCGCGAGCTCGGCCAGCGGCTCGAGCACGAATCTCCGCTCGTGGAGCCGCGGGTGAGGGACGCGGAGCCCAGGCTCTTCGATGATCTCGTCGCCGTAGAGAAGGAGGTCGAGATCGATCGTTCGCGGGCCGCCGGGCGGGACCGAGGCTCGGTCGCGGCCGAGCGCCAGCTCCACCTCCAACAGGTAACCGAGTAGCTCCCGCGCACTGAGATCCGTCGCGATCAGCGCGACCCCGTTCAGGAACGTCGGCTGGTCGACCAGGCCGACCGGATCGGTCTCGCGCAGGGTCGAGACACGCAGGAACCGCGAACGGCCCGGCACGCCGTCGAGCGCCTCGACGGCGCGCCGGATCGTCGCTTCGCGGTCACCTAGATTGGCGCCGAGGCCGATATACGCGGTCGTTGTGCTTTCCTTGTCGGGCTTGAAAGGTTCGTTCCTGGCCATCGGGGTCATTCTGGCCGCCTTCGCCGTCGCGCCGGTTGCTGCTGCGACGAGCTTCGCCCATCCCGGGGCGTCCGCCACGGCGCCCACCCGGCCGGGCACGCCCGCGCTCGTCCAGCTCTCGGATCCAGGAGGCGGCCTCTCGCCCGAGCTTCGAGCCGCTGGCGGACGGCTGGTCTCCCCCGGGTTGAACGTCTGGCGCGTGCCGGGCAGGCACGCCGGCAGCGTCGTCGCCGCGTTGCGACGCGAGGGCCTCCTTACCCGCGCCGAGCCCGATCGCCGGATGATCCCGTTCGGACACCTCAGTTCCAGCGATCCGCTCGTTCCGAACGAGTGGTGGATCCACGACATCGGCGACGACCAGGTCGAGCCGCCCGCGGCGGGAGTGCCGGTGACGGTGATCGACACAGGCCTCGACCTCACGCACCCGGAGTTCAAGTCGCGGCCGAACACGACCGCGCTCAATCCCCAGTCCGTCGTCTCTGCCGACGACATTCATGGCACGGCCGTGAGCTCGGTCGTGGGCGCGCCGTCCAACGGGGTCGGCCTCGTCGGCGTGTACCCGCAGGCCGCTTTGCAGGAATGGGACTTCGACAGCGGCTCGTTGTCGGAGATCCTCGCCGCCCTCGATGCGGCGACGAGGCGCGGGCGAAGCGTGATCAACATCAGCGGCGGCTTTCTCGGGTTCGACTCCCTGCTCGAGCAAGGAGTCGACCGGGCCTTGCGACGCGGCTCGATCGTCGTTGCCGCGGTCGGCAACGACCGTCAGTCCGGCAACCGGAGCTTCGTGCCGGCCAGCCTCCCGCACGTCCTCACGGTCGCTGCCACCGACCGGAACGACCGGTTCGCGTTCTTCTCGAACCACTCTGCCGCGGTCGACCTCGCAGCCCCGGGCGTTGCGATCCCCGTTGCGGTGCCGACCTTCTACGACCCCAGCGGATACGCGACTTTTGACGGCACGAGCTTCTCGGCGCCGCTCGTCGCAGGAGCCGCCGCATGGGTCTGGACCCTCCGGCCCGAGCTCGATCCGACGCAGCTCGAGGACGTGATGCGCAACTCGGCGCGCGACGTGGGCCCGAAGGGCAGGGACGCGGACACCGGCTTTGGGATCCTCTCGATCCCGGCGGCGCTCTCCGTGAAGGTTCCTGCAAAAGATCCGCAAGAGCCCAACGACGACATCAACCTCGTGCGCCCCCACGCGGTCACCGCGAGCGGCACACGCCTGTCGACCCCGGCCCGCCTGTCGGCGCGACTCAATGCGGCCGAGGATCCTGAGGATGTCTACCGGATCTGGGTTCCGTCCCACCGGCGGATCTCAGCGAGCACGCACAGCTCCGCAAACGTCGACGTGGCGCTCTGGGGACCAAAGACCAAGACCGTTTTCGAGCGTGGGACGGCGCTGAAGCGCGACCTGTTGGCCTTCAGCGAGCGTCCCGGCAGCCGCGTGGACGCTGTCACGGCCAAAAATCGCACGGCGGGCGGGGCGTACTACTACGTGGACGCTTTTCTCGGCAAACGGGTCGCTTCGGCCGCGTACACGCTCAACGTCTCCGTCTCGCGACGGTAGCGGCCGTCCACTCCACCGGCACGTCGAGCCTAACGGCCGGCTTTCGCACGCGGACGCGCGCAGACTCGAGCGGGAAGCGCTCGACCAGCGCATCGGCGACGGCGGCCGCCATCGCCTCGAGCAAGTGAAATTGCCGCGCGGCAGAGATCTCCTCCACGCAGCTGACGACATCCCGGTAATCGATGGTGTCCTCGAGCCGATCGGATTCCGCCTGGTCGGGGGCCTCCAGCCAGAGGTCGTACAAGAACGGCTGTGGATTGCGGCGCTCTTCCTCCTCGACCCCATGCGCGCCTGTGACCTCGAGCCCGTAGAGCTCGACCGTAACGCTCATGCGTTGAGGACGGCCCGCGCGGCGGTGAGCGCCTCGACGTGCTCGCGGACGTCGTGCACCCGAAGGATCGAGGCGCCGCGCTCATACGCCAGAACCGCTGCCCCCACGCTTGCCGCGGTCGTGCCGGTCTTCGCGTCTTGATTGCCCATGATCTTGCCGAGAGAGCTCTTGCGGGAGATCCCGACGAGAATCGGCCGACCCAGCGCCGTCAGCTCGTCCAGCCGGCGGAGCAGCTCGAAGTTGTGTTCGACGGTCTTGCCAAAACCGATGCCGGGGTCGAGGCAGATGGACTCCTCACGGATTCCCTGCGAGACGGCGAACGAGAGCCGTTCATCGAGAAACCGGACCACCTCGGAGACGACGTCGTCGTAGCGCGGGTCCGCCTGCATCGTCCTGGGCTCGCCCAGCATGTGCATCAGGCAAAGGAAGGCATCGTGCTCGGCGACGACGCCTGCGAGCTCGCGGTCACCGCGCAGCGCCGTGACGTCGTTCACGAGCTCGGCTCCGAGCTCGAGCGCGCGGGCGGCGACCTCCGACTTCGACGTGTCGATCGACACCGGAGCGCCTTCGAGCGCCTCGAGCACCGGTACGACGCGTGTCAGCTCCTCCTCCGCCGAGACGGGGTCTGCGCTCGGCCTGGTTGACTCGCCGCCGATGTCCACGACCGCGGCACCCTGGTCGAGCTGCTGCCTCGCGGAAGCCACGGCGTGGCCGGCCTCGAGATTGACGCCGCCGTCCGAGAACGAGTCCGGAGTCACGTTGACGACGCCCATGACGGACGGGCGCGGAAATCGTTGCTCGATGGGTGGGTTCACGAGGGGAGCGTAGTTTGAGCCGGCCTCAGGCCGGATTGGCCCTCAGGCTAGATTGGCCACATGGGGGAAGTCGAAGCACGCCGCCGCGCGGCGTGGCGTTTCGTGCGCGCGGTCGTCCGCTCGCAGGCAGGCGGGGTCGTCGGCGCGGTCCTCTCCGGATTGCTCTGGCAGACAGGCGCGATCGCAGCGCCGCTGATCGTCAGCTACACGATCGACCACGGAATCGTTCCGCGCGACGGGCACGCGCTGGCGATCTGGCTGCTGGCCCTGCTCGGCGTCGGCCTGTTGGAGGTCGTGGCAGGCGGCATGCGGCACATCTACGCGATCCGCAACCGCTCGGGCGCGGATGCGCGGGTCCGCGACGCGATCTTCGCGCACGCGCTCCGGCTCGACGCCTCGTACCACGACCGTGTCGGGCCGGGCGAGCTGATGAGCCGCGCTTCGTCGGACTCGGAGCACGTCGCGAGGATGATGGACGCAATCGGCCACACGATCGGGTACGCGCTCACGGTCGTGGCCGTCTCGATCGTGATGCTCGTGATCGACCCAAAGCTGGCGCTGCTCGTGCTGCTGCCTCTTCCGCTCGTCAGCGTCGTGGCCTGGCTCTACTCACGGCGCTACGACCAGCGCACCCGGCGGCTTCAGGAGGCCTGGGCGAGCGCCGCAACCCTGGTCGAGGAGACGGTCAGCGGCATCCGCGTCGTCAAGGGCCTCGGCGCCGGCAGCGCGCTCTCGGGCCGTTTTCGGAGCCGTAGCGACGGGATCGTCGAGAGAGCGCTCGACGTGGCACGGCTCGACGCGGTCTTCAATCCGGCGCTCGAGGTGCTGCCGCTGCTTGGGATCGCGATCGTCCTCTGGGTCGGCGGCCGGCAGGTGATCTCCGGCAGCCTCACCCTCGGTCTGTTCGTGGCGTTCAACGCCTACGTGGTCATGCTCGTCTGGCCGCTTCGCGTGCTCGGGCAACGGGTCTCGACCCTGCAGAAGGCCCTTGCCGCGAGCGCGCGAATCACGGAGGTGCTCGAAACAGAGCCACGCCTCCGTGAGCCCCGGCACCCGGAGGAGCTCGAACGGCCCCCACGCGGCGACGTGCGGCTCGAGAAGGTCAGCTTCGGCCACGAAGGCCACCGGCCGGTGCTCGACGGGCTCGAGCTCGAGCTCGGCGCGGGCGAATCCGTGGCGCTCGTCGGCTCGACGGGCTCCGGCAAGAGCACCGTTGCAGGCCTGCTCGCGCGGCTCTACGACCCCGACGACGGCCGGGTCGTGCTGGACGGCCACGACGTACGGGAGCTCCGGCTCGCCGACGTGCGTCGGGCCGTCGCGCTCGTCTTCGAGGAGACGTTCCTGTTCACGGAGAGCGTGCGTGAGAACATCCGCTTCGGACGTCCCGACGCAGACGACGCGTCGGTTGCCCGCGCGGCGACGCTCGCCGGCGCGGCGGAGTTCATCGCCGGTCTCCCGGACGGATACGACACAGTCCTGGGCGAGCGCGGGTTCTCGCTTTCGGGCGGGCAGCGGCAGCGCATCGCGATCGCCCGGGCGATCCTGGCAGATCCCGCAGTACTCGTGCTCGACGACGCAACCTCGGCCGTCGATGCGACGAAGGAGCACGAGATCCGCGCCGCGCTGGCGAAGGTGATGCGCGGCCGCACGACACTCGTGATCGCCCACCGGCCGGCAACGATCGCGCTGGCCGACAGGGTCGCGGTGCTCGAGAGGGGCCGGATCGTCGAGCAAGGAACGCACGCAGAGCTTTTGTCCCGCTCGCCCCGGTACCGCGGATTGCTCGCGCTCGAGAGCGAGGCCGCCTAGTGAACGAACGTCCGACCCTGGGCGAGATCTGGCGTGAGACGCGCGACCTGATCCGGCCGGTGCGCGCCCGCTACCTGGCCGCCGCGGCGGCGGTGATCGTCTCGACGCTGATCACGCTCGCCGGCCCCGCGCTCGTCCGTTACGCGATCGACGCCGGCATCTCGAAGCACGAGCGCGGTCCGCTCGATGCCGCCGCGATCGCGTTCCTCGGCCTGGCGTTGCTGAAGCCCTTTGTCGTTCGCGCCCAGACACTTTTCGCTGCAAGCGCGGGCGAGCGGTTCCTCGGCTCCCTGCGGACGGCGGCCTTCGACAAGCTGCAGGCGCTCCCGCTCGGCTTCTTCGAACGCGAGCGTGCCGGAGTGCTGCTGTCACGGCTGACGTCGGATGTCCAGTCGCTGACCGAGTTCATTCGAGAGGCGCTGATCGAGGTCGTCGGCAGCGCCCTGCAGATCGCGCTGACCATCGTGGTGCTCGTGGTGCTCTCGCCGACTCTCGCCGCGGTCTCGCTGGTAGCGCTACCGATTCTGATCGCCTCGAGCTGGACGTTCCACCACAGCGCGGGCCGCGTCTACCACGCCATTCGCGACCGCGTCGCCGAGACGTTGACGGCCCTGCAAGAAGGTCTCGCGGGCATCCGCGTCGTCCAGGCGTTCCGGCGGGAGCGCCGAACGCTCGAGGCCTACAACCCGCGGAGCCAGGCCCAGATCCACGCCTGGCGGCGGGCCTCGTTCGTGAACATCCGGCTCTTCACGATGATTCCGCTCGCGCAGACGGTCGCCCTGCTCGCAGTCCTCCTCGTCGCGTCCTCGCTGTACCGGAACGGGTCGATCTCGAAAGGAACGATCGCGGCCTATGTCCTCTACCTGATTCAGCTCTTCGACCCGATCGCCCGGTTCAGCGAGTGGCTCGGTGAGTTCCGGCAGGGCCTCGCTGCTCTGGGCAAGGTCGTCGGCCTGCTGCGGACGCCGAACGCGATCGTCGAGCGGAGCGGCGCGGTCGAGCTCGCGCCGAGCGGAGTGCTCGCGCTCCGCGACGTGACGTTCGGCTACGTCGTCGACCGTCCGGTCGTCCACGGCGTGAGCGTGGAGTTCGAGGTCGACGAGCACGTCGCGCTCGTCGGCGCGACCGGGGCCGGCAAGTCGACACTCGCGAAGCTGCTAACGCGGCAGTACGACCCTCAGGCCGGTGAGATCACGTTCGGCGGGATCGACCTGCGACGGGCGACGCTCGCGTCGGTGCAGCAGCGGATCGTGATGCTGCCCCAGGAGGGCCACCTGTTCAGCGGCACGATCGCCGACAACGTGCGCCTGGCCGACCCGGGGGCCTCGGACGAGCAGGTCGTTCGGGCCTTGAACCGGATCGGAGCGCTCGAGCGATTCGAGTCGCTTCCCGAGGGACTGGAGACGGATGTCCAGACGCGCGGCCTACGGCTCTCGGCAGGCGAGCGCCAGCTCGTCGGGATCGCCCGCGTTGCGCTTGCAGACCCGGCCGTGATCGTGCTCGACGAGGCGACTTCGAGCCTCGACCCCGCGACCGAGGCGGCGGTCGAACGCGCACTCGCGGCGGTTGCCGCGGGTCGGACGGTCGTCACGATCGCGCATCGGCTCTCGACCGCGGAGCGGGCCGATCGCGTCGTCGTGATGGAGCACGGCCGCGCCGTGGAGGTCGCCTAGCACGCCGAGCTGGTGGAGCAGGGCGAGCGCTACGCGCGCCTGTGGGCCTCGTGGGAGGCGGGGCTCGCGGCCGGCGTCGGCTGAGTTTCCTGCGAGAGGAGGGCCTGTCCCCGGAACGGGACTCCCTCCGAAAGCGGTTGCTGGAACAGACCCCCTTCGGGGTCAGTCCCGGCGGCTAGCCTTTCGCGCCTTCCGGCGGCGGCGGCTGCATCGTCGCGCCGGGAAGCGGGAACGGACGCGGCTTCGGCTTCGGGACGCGCTTCTGCTCCTCGGCCGGCGCCTCGGGCTCCGGCTGCTCCTCCTCGGCGAAGACGTCTTCCTCGGTCGCGCCGGCGAGCAGCCGCTCGAACTGGTCCTTGTCGATCGTCTCGCGCTCGATCAGGATCGCGGAGATCTTGTGGAGGTCGGCCATGTGCTCCTTGAGCACCGTCACGGCCAGCTCGTGCGCCTCCTCGATCACCCGCTTGATCTCGTCGTCGATCTCGCGTGCGATCTCTTCGGAATAGTCCGGCTCGGCGCCCATCTCACGACCGAGGAACGGC